>NZ_RAWC01000052.1:0-46131 GCF_003611685.1 Corallococcus sp. CA049B
AGGCCGGTGGTGCCTGGGTGCCGGTGGATCCGCTGCTGCCCCGCGAGCGACTGGCCTTCATGATGGAGGACAGCGCGGCCCAGGTGCTCGTCACCCAGCAGCCACTCGTGGACCGCTTCCCCGAAGCGCTGCATGCCCGCGCGCTCTGCCTGGATACGGAGCGCAGCGCGCTCTCCGCTGAGCCGACAGATGCGCCTACTACGTGCGTGACGCCCGCGAACATGGCGTACCTGCTCTACACCTCGGGCAGCACCGGCACGCCCAAGGGCACGGCGGTGGAGCACCGCAGCGTGGCCAACCTCGTCACCCACGAAGCGGTGGCCTACGGCATCGGCCCTGGCAGCCGCGTGTTGCAGTTCGCCAGCCTCAGCTTCGACCTCTCCGTGGAGGAGATTTTCACCACCCTCTGCAACGGCGCCACGCTGGTGTTGGCACCGCTGGAGAAGCTGATGCCGGGCGCGCCGCTGCCCGTGCTGTTGCGGGAGCAGGAGTTGAGCGTCGTCAGCCTCACCCCCGCGGCGCTGGCGGCCACGTCCTCCGAGGGGCTGCCCAAGGTGCGCACCGTCATCTCCGGCGGCGAAGCCCTGCCCGCGGACGTCGTCGCGCGCTGGGCCCCGGGGCGGCGCCTGCTCAATACCTACGGCCCTACCGAAGCCACCGTCATCGCCACCTTCGGCGAGGTGGTGGCGGATGGGGACGTGCCCTCCATCGGCAAGCCGCTGGCGAACGTGCGCGTCTACGTGTTGGACCCGCACGGGCAGCCCGTCCCCGTGGGTGTGCGCGGTGAGCTGCACATCAGCGGCGTGGGCGTGGCGCGAGGGTACGCGGGACGGCCGGGCCTCACCGCCGAGCGCTTCGTACCGGACGCCTTCTCCGGGGAGGAAGGGGCTCGCCTCTACCGCACCGGCGACGTGGTGCGCTGGCGCGCGGATGGCCAGTTGGACTTCGTGGGCCGCATCGACGCCCAGGTGAAGGTGCGCGGCTTCCGCATCGAGTTGGGCGAAGTCGAGAACGCGCTGCGTGCCGCCCCGGCCGTGAAGGACGCCGTCGTGCTCGCCCGCGAGGACTCCCCGGGCGACAAGCGACTGGTGGCCTATGTCGTCGGTGACGCCCTCGACGTCACGGCCCTGCGCGCCCACCTCAAGCAGCACCTGCCCGAGTACATGGTGCCCGCCGCCTTCGTCCCCATGGACGCGCTGCCTCTCACGTCCAACGGCAAGGTGGACCGCAAGGCCCTCCCTGCTCCCGACGCGAGCGCGCTCCGGGCTTCACACGCCTACGAGGCCCCGGCGACGCCACTGGAGGAGAAGCTCGCCGCACTCTGGAGCGAAGTGCTGCGCGTCCCCGCCGTGGGCCGCACGGACAACTTCTTCGAGCTGGGTGGCCACTCGCTCCTCGCCACGCAGCTGGTGGCCCGCGTGCGCGCGGCGCTGGACGTGGAGTTGCCCCTCCGCGCCCTCTTCGAGGCCCCCACCATCGAGGCACTCGCGGAACGCCTCCAGCGAGCCTCTACCCGCACGCGTCTGCCCTCCTTGACGCGTACGCGCACCGAAGGACACCTGCCGCTCTCCTTCGCTCAGCAACGCCTTTGGTTCCTCGACCAGCTGACCCCGGACGACGCCTCCTACAATCTGCCCGTCGCGCTGCGACTCCTGGGCCGCCTGGACATCGAAGCGCTGCGTCGTGCCTTCGAAGCGCTCGTCGCGCGCCATGAAGCGCTGCGCACCACCTTCTTCGAGGAGCAGGGCCAGCCGTTCCAGCGCATCCACGCCCCGGCGACCTGGGCGCTCCCCGTGGAGGATCTGTGCGGCCTGGAGGAGTCCGCGCGAGAGGCGCAGACGTTGCGGCTTGCCACCCGTGAGGCCCGACTGCCCTTCAACCTCGTCCGTGGGCCGCTGCTGCGCACGGCCCTCCTCAAACTTTCGGACGACTCCCACGTCCTCCTCGCGACGATGCATCACATCGTCTCCGACGGCTGGTCCATGGGCGTCCTCATCCGTGAACTGGCGAGCCTCTATGAGTCCTTCAGTGGAGGCCGGGCTCCCTCCCTGCCTCCGCTGCCCGTGCGGTACGCGGACTTCGCCCTCTGGCAGCGCCAGTGGCTCCAGGGTGAGACGCTGGATGCGCAGCTCGGATACTGGAAGCAGCAGCTGTCCGGTGCGCCTGCCGCGCTGGAGCTGCCCACGGACCATCCTCGGCCAGCCGTGCAGTCCCGCCGTGGCGCCACCGTGCCCGTGCAGTTCCCCTCGGAGCTGACGGACTCACTGCGCAGCCTCGCTCAGCGGGAGGGCGCGACGCCCTTCATGCTGCTGCTCTCTGCCTTCCAGCTGCTGCTGTCGCGCTACTCCGGCCAGGACGACATCAGCGTCGGCTCCCCCATCGCCGGCCGCACCCACTCCGAGGCCGAAGGCCTCATCGGCTTCTTCGTCAACACGCTCGTCCTGCGTGCCCACGTGCGCCCGGAGGACTCCTTCCGCCAGCTGCTCTCCCAGGTGAAGGCCACCACCCTCGCGGCCTATGAGCACCAGCACGTCCCCTTCGAGAAGCTGGTGGAGGTCCTCCAGCCCTCGCGTGACTTGAGCCGCAGCCCGCTCTTCCAGGTGATGCTCGTCCTGCAGAACGCACCCGCCGAAGCGCTGCGCGTGCCGGGCATGGCCTTCCAGCCCATCCCCCTGGAGGGCAACTCCTCCCGCTTCGATTTGGCCCTCACCCTCTTCGAGGTGCCCCAGGGCCTCACCGGCTTCCTCGAGTACAGCTCCGACCTCTTCGACGCCTCCACCGTCCAGCGCCTCATGCGCCACTTCGGTGTCCTCCTCGCCTCTCTCGCCGCACAGCCCGACGCGCGCGTGTCCACGCTGGAGGTGATGACCGCGGAGGAGCGGAAGCAGCTCCTCGTCGAGTGGAATGAGACGGACATCGCCTTCCCTCGCGACACCTGCATCCACCACGTCGTCGCGGAGCATGCCCGACACACGCCTGACGCCGTCGCCGTGCGCATGGGGGAGCGAAGCGTGACCTACGCGGCCCTCAATGCATGGGCGAACCAGCTTGCCGTCCAGTTGCACGCGGCCGGTGTCACTCGGGGGAGCCGCGTCGCCGTCGTCGCGGAGCGCTCTCCGGAGCTGGTGGCGGGCCTGCTGGGCGCCCTCAAGGTGGGCGCCGCCTACGTCCCCGTCGCTCCCGGTGTCCCGCCGGAGCGCCTGGCCTTCATGCTGGAGGACTGCGGCGCTACCGTCCTCCTCACCCAGCAGCACCTGCGTGACTCGCTGCCGTCCCTCACTTCGCGCGTCCTCTCGCTGGAGATGGAAACGGGTGCACCGCAGCCGCCGCTGCCGGTGACGCCCGTGGGCCCGGAGGACTTGGCCTACGTCATCTACACGTCCGGCAGCACCGGCCGCCCCAAGGGCGTCGCCGTCCACCACCGCGCGTTGATGAACCTCGTCTCCTGGCACCAGCGCACCTATTCGCTGACGCCCCAGGACTCCACCGCCCTCACCGCGGGCGTCGCCTTCGACGCTTCCACCTGGGAGGTGTGGCCGTCCCTCGCCTCCGGCGCCAGCCTCGTCGTCCCGCCTGACTCCGTGCGTGCGGAGCCGTCCCAGCTGCTTCAGTGGCTGGCCCGCGAAGCCATCACCACCTGCTTCATGCCCACGCCCCTGGCCGAGGCCGTGCTGCGTGAAGAGTGGCCTCGCCCCATGGCCCTCCGTGCCTTGCTGACGGGCGGAGACGCCCTGCACCACGGGCCGCCGCCTTCGGTGCCCGCCCCCCTCTTCAACCACTACGGCCCCACTGAGAGCACCGTCGTCGCCACCTTCACCGCCGTCACGCGCGACGACGGCACGCGGCCTCCCATTGGCCGCCCCATCGCCAACACCCGCACCTACGTCCTCGATGCCCACTTGCAGCCGGTGCCCGTGGGTGTCCCCGGTGAGCTGTTCCTAGCCAGCGAAGGCCTGGCCTGGGGTTACCTGGGCCAGCCCGCACTGAGTGCCGAGCGCTTCATCCCGAACCCCTTCTCCTCCACCCCAGGTGCCCGCCTCTACCGCACCGGTGACGTCGTGCGCTGGAAGGCAGACGGCCAGCTGGACTACCTCCAGCGGCTCGACTTCCAGGTGAAGGTGCGTGGCTTCCGCATCGAGCTGGGCGAAATCGAGGCCTCGCTCCTCGCCCATGCGTCCGTGCATGAAGCCGCCGTCCTCGCCCGTGAGGACGTCCCTGGAGACAAGCGACTCGTCGCATACGTCGTGCCCGCCCAGGACCAGCAGCTGGACCCCTCGGCGGTGCGCACGTTCCTCAAGGAGCGGCTGCCCGAGTACATGGTGCCCTCCGCCTTCATCGTCTTGGAGGCCCTACCCCTCAGCCCCAACGGCAAGGTGGACAGGAAGGCGCTGCCCGTCCCCGACGCATCGCCGCTCGCGGACTTCGTCGCTCCTCGCGATGCAACCGAAGAGAAGCTCGCGGACGTCTTCGCCCACGTCCTGCGCGTGGAGCGCGTGGGCGTCCACGACGACTTCTTCTCTCTCGGTGGACACTCGCTGCTGGCCACCCAGCTCGTCTCTCGCGTCCGCGCGGCCTTCGGTGCGGAGCTGCCGCTGCGTGCCCTCTTCGAGGCCCCCACCGTCGCCGCCCTCGCCGAGCGCCTGCGCACCGCCACCGAGGGCTCCCGACTCCCGCCGCTCCCTGTCGCCGCCCACGAGGGTCCGCCGCCGCTCTCCTTCGCGCAGCAGCGGCTGTGGCTGTTGGATCAGCTCCAGCCGGGCAGCGCCGCGTACAACATCCCCGCCGCCCTTCGGCTGAAGGGCCAGGTGGACGTGGAGTCCCTGCGCCGTGCCTTCGAGGCCCTCGTCGCCCGGCATGAGACGCTGCGCACCACCTTCTTCCAGCACCAAGGCCAGCCCGCTCAGCGCATCCACTTGCCCGGGGCATGGACACTGCCGCTGCTCGACGTGTCCTCGGTGCCCGAGGCCCAGCGGGAAGAAGAGGCGCGCCGCCTCGCGAACGTGGAGGCCCGGCGTCCCTTCGACCTGGAAGCCGGTCCGCTCCTGCGCACGTCGCTGGTGCGACTGGGGGAAGCGGAGCATGTGCTGCTGGTGACGATGCACCACATCGTCTCCGACGGCTGGTCCATGAGCGTCCTCGTCCGGGAGCTCACCGCGCTCTATGCGGCGTTCCACACGGATCACCTGCCCACCCTGGCGCCGCTGCCCGTGCAGTACGCGGACTTCTCCGTCTGGCAGCGTTCATGGCTCCAGGGCGAGACGCTGGAGACCCAGCTCGCCTACTGGAAGGAGAAGCTCGCGGGTGCGCCCGCCGCGCTGGACCTGCCCACGGACCGTCCACGTCCGCCCGTGCAGTCGCACCGTGGAGCCACGGTGGACCTGCGCGTCCCCGCGCAGCTCTCGGACGCCCTCAAGGTGCTGGCGCAGCGTGAAGGCGCCACGCCCTTCATGCTGCTGCTCGCGGCGTTCCAGGTGCTGCTGTCGCGCTACTCCACGCAAGGCGACATCAGCGTGGGCACGCCCATCGCGGGCCGCACGCAGGCGGAGACCGAGGGCCTCATCGGCTTCTTCGTCAACACGCTGGTGCTGCGCGCTCACGTGCAGCCGCAGGCGACCTTCCGCCAGCTGCTTGCCCAGGTGCGCGGTACGACGCTCGCGGCCTACGAGCACCAGCACGTGCCGT
Organism: Corallococcus sp. CA049B; assembly: GCF_003611685.1. Classification (NCBI taxonomy): domain Bacteria; kingdom Pseudomonadati; phylum Myxococcota; class Myxococcia; order Myxococcales; family Myxococcaceae; genus Corallococcus; species Corallococcus sp. CA049B. The sequence goes on from NZ_RAWC01000052.1 coordinate 5,683, forward strand.
TCGAGAAGCTGGTGGAGACCCTCCAGCCCGTGCGCGACCTGAGCCGCAGCGCGCTCTTCCAGGCGATGTTCTCCCTGCAGAACACGCCCATGGAAGCGCTGCGCGTGCCGGGCTTGTCCTTCGAGCAACTCCCGCTCGAATCGAACTCGGCGAAGTTCGACCTGACGTTGACGATGCAGGACTCGCCCCAGGGCTTCGTGGGCGTCCTGGAGTACAGCAGCGACCTCTTCGATGCGTCGACCATGCAGCGCATGGTGGGCCACCTGGGCGTGCTGCTGGAGGCCATCGCCGCACAGCCGGACTCGACGCTCGCGAGCCTGCCCCTGCTCACCGCTCCGGAGCGGCAGCGGATCCTCGTCGATTGGAATGGCCCCAGTGCTGAGTTCCCCCGCGACCTCTGCCTTCACGACGCCTTCAGCGCCCAGGCCCGTCTCACCCCGGATGCACTGGCAGTCATCTGCCGTGAGGAGCAGCTCACCTTCCGTGAGCTGGACACGCGCGCCAATCAGCTCGCCCACCGGCTGGTGAAGCTGGGCGTTGGCCCCGACGTTCGCGTCGTGCTGTGCGTGGAGCGCTCCGTGGAGGCACTCGTTGGCATCCTCGGCATCCTCAAGGCCGGTGGCGCCTACGTCCCCATCGACCCCAGCTACCCGCGCGAGTGGCTTGCCCACGTCCTCACCGACACGGGTGCTCCGGTGGTGCTCACCCAGCAGCGCCTGCGTGACTCACTGCCTCCGCACTCCGCGCACACCCTCTGCCTGGACTCCGATTCGGACTCACTCGCCCGTGAGCCCTCGGGCGCTCCGGTGACGTCCGTCACGCCGGAGCACCTCGCCTACATCATCTACACCTCCGGCAGCACCGGCCGCCCCAAGGGCGTGATGATTCAGCACCGCTCCGTGCTCAACCTTCGCGTCGCCCTCGCCGCGACGGTGCACGCGGACTCACAACCGGGAGAGCGCGTCAGCGTCAACGCGCCGCTCTCCTTCGACGCCTCCGTCAAGCAGCTCATCCAGGTGCTCGACGGCCACACCCTCTGCATCGTCCCTGACGAAGCCCGCGCCGACGTGGCCGAGCTGGTGAATCGCATCGAGAAGGACGCGTTGGACGTCCTCGACTGCTCCCCCGCGCACCTGCGCCTGCTGGTGGATGAAGGCCTGCTGGAGCGCGAGGCCATCCCCAGCCGCGTCCTCGTCGGCGGTGAGGCCGTGGACCCCGCCACCTGGCGTCACCTCGCCCAGGCCCCGCGCCCGCGCGTCTTCAACGTCTACGGCCCCACCGAGTGCACCGTCGACGCCACCGCCTGCGCCTTCGATGCTTCTCCCTCTCCCACCATCGGCAGGCCCCTGCCCAACGTCCGCGTCTACGTGCTCGACGGCACGCTGCGCCCGGTGCCCATTGGCGTCGCGGGTGAGCTCTTCATCGGCGGTGAGGGTGTTGCGCGCGGCTACCTCAACCGTCCCGAGCTGACGGCGGACCGCTTCATCCCGGATGCCTTCTCCACCACGCCCGGTGCCCGCCTCTACCGCACGGGCGACGTGGTGCGCTGGCGCGCGGACGGCATGCTCGACTACCTGGGCCGCGCGGACTTCCAGGTGAAGGTCCGCGGCTTCCGCATCGAACTGGGCGAAATCGAAGCCGCGCTCCTCAAGCATCCCCAGGTGCACGCCGCCGTGGTGCTGGCTCGCGAGGACGTGCCCGGCGACAAGCGGCTCGTCGCGTACGTCGTGCCTCCGGAAGGCACGGAGTCCGCGCCCACGCCTGAAGTTCTCAAGGACTGGCTCAAGCAGCTCCTGCCCGAGCACATGCGCCCCTCCGCGCTCCTCGTGCTGGAAGCCCTGCCGCTGAACACCAACGGCAAGGTGGACCGCAAGGCCCTGCCCGCGCCCCAGGGCACCGCGCTCGCCTCCACCTTCGTCGCGCCGCGCACTCCTGCCGAAGAGCAGCTCGCGGCCCTCTTCACGCAGGTGCTGCACTTGGAGCGCGTGGGCATCCACGACGACTTCTTCGCGCTAGGCGGTCATTCGCTGCTGGCCACCCAGCTCGTCTCCCGCGTGCGCGCCACGTTCCGCACAGAGCTGCCGCTGCGGGCCCTCTTCGAATCCCCCACGGTGGCCACGCTCTCCGAGCGCCTCCAATCCCAGACGCCGAGCGTCCGCCTCCCTCCGCTCACCCGGACCCAGGCGGACGGGCCCCAGCCCCTCTCCTTCGCGCAGCAGCGGCTCTGGTTCCTGGATCAGCTCACGCCGGGCGATGCGTCCTACAACATCCCCACCGCGCTCCGGCTGACGGGTCAGGTGGACGTGGAGTCGCTGCGCCGCGCCTTTGAAGCGCTGGTCGCTCGCCACGACGCCCTGCGCACCACCTTCCGCGAAAGTGAAGGGCAGGCCACCCAGCACATCCACACGCCCGCCACGTGGGCGTTGCCGCTCATCGACCTTTCCACGCTGCCCGAAGCGCGACGCGAAGACGAAGCACAGCGGAAGGTCGAGGCGGATGCACGTCAGCCGTTCGACCTGCGGAACGGTCCGCTGCTGCGCACCGCGCTCGTGCGACTGGCGGCGGAAGAGCACCTGTTGCTCGTGACGATGCACCACATCGTCTCCGACGGCTGGTCCATGGGCGTGCTCGTCCGCGAGTTGGTGGCCTTCTACGAGGCCTTCAGCGCCGGTCAGACGCCCGCGCTGGCCCCGCTGCCGGTGCAGTACACGGACTTCGCGGCGTGGCAGCGCGACTGGCTCCAGGGCGAGACGCTCGACGCGCAGTTGGGCTACTGGAAGCAGCAGCTCGCGGGGGCTCCGGCCACGCTGGAGCTGCCCACGGATCATCCCCGCCCGGCCATCCAGTCCCCCGCGGGTGCGACTCACGCCGTGAGGATTCCCCAGGCGACCTCCGAAGCGCTCAAGGCCCTGGCCCAGCGCGAGGGCGCCACGCCCTTCATGGTGCTGCTCGCGGCCTGGCAGGTCCTCCTGTCGCGCTACGCGGGCCAGGACGACATCACCGTGGGCTCGCCCATCGCGGGGCGCACGCAGGCGGAGACAGAAGGACTCATCGGCTTCTTCGTCAACACGCTCGTGCTCCGTGCGCGCGTGACGCCAGAGGAGTCCTTCCGCCAGCTGCTCGCTCAAGTGCGCGGCACGACGCTCGCGGCGTACGAGCATCAGCACGTGCCCTTCGAGAAGCTGGTGGAGGTCCTCCACCCCGTGCGGGACGCGAGCCGCAGCCCGCTGTTCCAGGTGATGTTCGTCCTCCAGAACGCCCCTGGAGAAGCGCTGCGCGTACCGGGCCTCACCTTCCGGCCGGTCGTCGCCGAGGGCCACTCCGCCAAGTTCGATCTCACCCTGACGTTGCAGGACTCACCGCAGGGGTTCACCGGCTGGATGGAGTACAGCACCGCCCTCTTCGAGCGGAGCACCATCGAGCGGATGGGCAGCCATCTGCGCACGCTCCTGGAGGCCGTGGCCGCGAAGCCCGAGCAGCCCGTTGCCGGGCTGTCCCTCCTCTCCAGTGAGGAGCGTCACCGCGTCCTCGTGGAGTGGAATGCCACGGCCGCCGTCAGTCCTACGGACGTGCCCGTCCACGTCCACTTCGTCCGGCAGGCACAGCGCACGCCCGACGCGGTGGCCCTGGTGCTGGGCGACGCGACGCTGACGTATGCACAGCTGGATTCACGCGCGAACCAGTTGGCTCATCACCTGCGTGCCATGGGCATCGTCCCTGGCGCGCGCGTCGGCCTCGCCATCGAACGCTCCTTCGAGCTGGTGACCGCGCTCCTCGCCACCCTCAAGGTGGGCGCGGCCTTCGTCCCCGTGGACCGCAATGCCCCCGTGGACCGCATCGCCGCCCTGCTGGAGGACACGGGCGTCAGCGTGACGCTCGCGCACCAGCCCTTCGCTTCCCTGCTGCCCGCATCCGGTACCCGAGTCTGGCTGGATGCCCAGTCCGCGGAGCTCGCCTCGCGGCCCACGCATGCGCCCGACGTCCGCGTGGACGGTGAAGCCCTGGCTTACGTGATGTTCACCTCGGGCTCCACGGGCCGTCCCAAGGGCGTCAGCGTACCCCACCGGGGCATCACCCGCCTCGTGCTCGGCAGCACCTTCATGCGCTTCGGGCCGGACGAGGTCTGGCTCCAGGCGGCCCCTGTTGCCTTCGATGCGTCCACGCTCGAAATCTGGGGCGCGCTGCTGCACGGCGCGAAGCTCGTCCTCGCTCCGCCGCACTCCCTCTCCCTGGAGGAGCTGGCTGCCCAGCTGCGTCACCACCGCGTGACGTCGCTCTGGCTCACCGCCGCCCTCTTCGAGCAGATGGCACTTCACCAGGGTGAAGCGCTCGCGGGCGTGCGCCAGGTCCTCGCGGGTGGCGACGTGCTGCCTGCCGCCCGCGTTCGTGAGCACCTGGCCCGCCTGCCGGAAGGCGCCACCTTCCACAACGGCTACGGCCCCACGGAGAACACCACCTTCTCCACCACCTTCGCCATGCACCGCGATTCCGTGGTGGGCGGGTCGGTGTCCATCGGCCGGCCGCTCTCCAACTCCACGGTCTACGTGCTCGACGCAAGCCTGCGCCCGATGCCCGTGGGTGTCGCGGGCGAGGTGTACGTCGGCGGCCAGGGCCTGGCCTGGGGCTACCTGAACCGCCCCGACCTGACCGCGGAGCGCTTCGTCCCCCACCCCTTCGCCTCCACTCCGGGCGAGCGGCTCTACCGCACGGGAGACAAGGCCCGCTGGAAGGCGGACGGCACGCTCGACTTCCTGGGCCGCGTCGACTTCCAGGTGAAGGTGCGCGGCTTCCGCATCGAGCTGGGTGAAGTCGAAGCCGCCCTGCGCGCCTTCCCGGGCGTCAACGAGGCCGTCGTCGTGGCCCGAGGCGCGGACGCGGACAAGCGCCTCATCGCCTACGTCACCGCGAGCGAAGGCCAGTCGCTGGACGCGGACGCGCTCAAGGCCCACCTCCGGCGGAGCCTGCCGGAGTACATGGTGCCGTCGGCCTCCGTGGTGCTGGACGCGCTGCCCCTCAACGCCAACGGCAAGGTCGACCGCAAGGCCCTGCCAGAGCCGGAGGAGACCGCGCGCGCCGTCGCCTACGTCGCACCGCGCACCGCCACCGAGAAGCAGCTGGCGGCCCTCTTCACCGAAGTCCTCCGGGTGGAGCGGGTGGGCCTCCACGATGACTTCTTCGCGTTGGGAGGCCACTCGCTGCTGGCCACCCAGCTCGTCTCGCGCGTGAGGGCCACGCTCGGGCTGGAGCTGCCCCTGCGGGCCCTCTTCGATGCGCCGACCGTGGCCGCCCTCGCGCTGAAGCTCGCGGACGCGCGGCCCGCGGCGGCCCGAGGGGCGCCTCCGCTCCGCCCCGCCTCACGCACGGGCGCCATTCCGCTCTCCTTCGCCCAGCAGCGCCTCTGGTTCCTGGATCAGCTCACGCCGGGGGATGCGTCGTACAACATCCCCTCGGCGCTCCGGCTGAAGGGGCCGGTGGACGTGGCGTCGCTGCGCCGCGCTTTCGAGTCCCTGGTCGCGCGTCACGAATCCCTGCGCACCACCTTCCATGAGCATGAAGGACAGGCCACGCAGCACATCCACGTGCCGGACGCGTGGACGCTGCCGCTCGTGGACCTGTCCGCGCTGCCCGACGCGCGGCGCGAAGCCGAGGCTCAGCGCCGGCTCACCAGGGAAGCGAACCAGCCCTTCCACCTGGAGCGAGGCCCCCTGCTGCGCACGACGCTGGTGCGGCTGACGGAGGAGGACCACTTCCTGCTCGTGACGATGCACCACATCGTCTCCGACGGCTGGTCCATGGGCGTGCTCGTCCGCGAGCTGGTGGCCTTCTACGAGGCCTTCACCTCCGGTCAGACGCCCACGCTGGCCCCGCTGCCGGTGCAGTACGCGGACTTCGCGGAACGGCAGCGCCAGTGGCTCCAGGGGGAAGCCCTGGACGCGCAGCTGGGCTACTGGAAACAGCAGCTCTCGGGCGCGGCGTTCGCGCTGGAGCTGCCCACCGACCATCCGCGTCCCGCCATCCAGTCCCACCAGGGCGCGGCCGTCTCCGTCCGGATTCCCCAGGCGACGTCCGACGCCCTCAAGGCGCTGGCGCAGCGTGAAGGCGCCACGCCCTTCATGGTGCTGCTCGCGGCGTTCCAGGTGCTCCTGTCGCGCTACTCCGCGCAGGACGACATCACCGTGGGTTCGCCCATCGCGGGCCGCACGCAAGCGGAGACCGAGGGCCTCATCGGCTTCTTCGTCAACACGCTCGTCCTGCGCACGCGTGTGACGCCGGAGGACTCCTTCCGGGCGTTGCTCGCCCAGGTGCGCGGCACGACGCTCGCGGCCTACGAACACCAGCACCTTCCGTTCGAGAAGCTGGTGGAGGTCCTCCAGCCGGTGCGGGACGCGAGCCGCAGCCCGCTGTTCCAGGTGATGTTCGCCCTCCAGAACGCTCCGGTGGGAGAGCTGCGCGTTCGCGGCCTCACCTTCCAGCAGATCATCACCGAAGGGCGCTCCGCCAAGTTCGACCTCAACCTGGCGATGCAGGACTCGCCCCAGGGCTTCGTGGGTTCGCTGGAGTACAGCACCGCCCTCTTCAAGCACGGCACCGTGGAGCGGATGGCCCGCCAGCTGCTCACGCTGCTGGAGGCCGTGGCCGCCCGGCCCGAGCAGTCCCTGTCCGGGCTGTCCCTGCTCTCCAGCGAGGAGCGGCAGCGCATCCTCGTGGAGTGGAACGACACCACCGTCGCCAGCCCCACGGACATCCCCGTCCACATCCACTTCGCCCGGCAGGCGCAGCGCGCGCCCGACGCCGTCGCCCTCGTCCTGGGGGACGCCTCGCTGACCTATGCCCAGCTGGACGCGCGCGCGAACCAGCTGGCGCACCACCTGCGCGAGCTCGGCATCGCGCCGGGTGCGCGGGTCGGCCTCGCCGTCGAGCGGTCCTTCGAGCTGGTGGCGGCGCTCCTCGCCATCCTCAAGGTGGGGGCCACCTACGTCCCCGTGGACCGCAATGCACCCGTGGAGCGCATTGAAGCCCTGCTGGAGGACGCGGACGTCCACTTCGTCGTCACCCACCAGCCCTTCGCGTCACTGCTGCCCGCCACCGGCACCCGCGTCTGGCTGGATGCGCAGCGCGACGTCATCGCCACGCGGCCCACCCACGCTCCCGACGTCCGCGTGGACGGCGAGGCCATGGCCTACGTGATGTTCACCTCCGGGAGCACCGGCCGCCCCAAGGGCGTCTGCATTCCGCACCGGGGCATCACGCGAATGGTGGTCGGCAGCACCTTCATGCGCCTCGGCGCTGACGAGGTCTGGCTCCAGGTCGCCCCCATCGCCTTCGACGCCTCCACGCTCGAAATCTGGGGAGCGTTGCTGAATGGCTCGAAGCTCGTCCTCGCGCCGCCGCACTCGCTCTCGTTGGAGGAGCTGGCCGCGCTGCTGCGCCACCACGGCGTGACGACGCTGTTCCTGACGACCGCGCTCTTCGAGCAGATGGCCCTGCACCAGGGTGAAGCGCTCGCGGGCGTGCGTCAGATCCTCTCCGGGGGCGACGTGCTGCCCGCGGACCGGGTGCGTGAGCACCTGGCGCGCATCCCCGAAGGCGCCAGCTTCCACAACGCCTACGGCCCCACGGAGAGCACCACCCTCGCCACCACCTTCGCCATGGGCCATGGCTCGCGCGTGGAAGGCGCCATCCCCATCGGCCGGCCGCCCTCCAACTCCACCGTCTACGTGCTCGACGGGCACCTGCACCCGGTGCCCGTGGGCATTGCCGGCGAGGTGTACGTCGGAGGCCAGGGCCTGGCCTGGGGCTACCTGCACCGTCCGGACCTGACCGCGGAGCGCTTCATCCCCCACCCCTTCGCCACCACGCCGGGCGAGCGCCTCTACCGCACGGGCGACCAGGCCCGCTGGCGGGAGGACGGCACGCTCGACTTCCTGGGCCGTGTCGACCTCCAGGTGAAGGTGCGAGGCTTCCGCATCGAGCTGGGCGAAATCGAGACCGCGCTGCGCTCCGCCGCTGGCGTCAATGAAGCGGTCGTCGTGGCGCGAGGCACCGGCGCGGACAAGCGCCTCATCGGCTACGTCACCGCGCGCGCGGGCCATTCGCCGACCCCGGACACGCTCCGGGCAGGCCTCAAGCAGCGGTTGCCGGAGTACATGGTGCCGTCGGCCTTCGTGGTGCTGGACGCGCTGCCCCTCAACGCCAACGGCAAGGTGGACAGGAAGGCCCTGCCGGAGCCGGGGAACACACCGCGGAGCACCGTCTTCGTCGCGCCGCGCACCGCCACCGAGGAGCAGCTGGCCACGCTCTTCGCCGACGTCCTCCGCGTGGAGCGCATCGGCGTGCGGGACGACTTCTTCGCCATGGGAGGCCACTCGCTGTTGGCCACCCAGCTCGTCTCGCGCGTGCGCGCCACCTTCCGTGTGGAGCTGCCGCTGCGGGCCCTCTTCGAGGCGCCCACGGTCGAAGGGCTCGCGCCGAAGCTCGAGGAAGCCCGGTCCGCCGGGCTGCGCGCACCGCCCCTGCGGCCCATGCCGCGCGAGGGCCTCATCCCGCTGTCCTTCGCCCAGCAGCGCCTGTGGCTGCTGGATCAGCTCCAGCCGGGTGACCTCTCGTACAACATCCCCACCGCCCTGCGGCTGACGGGCCCGGTGGAGCTGGAGTCATTGCGCCGCGCCTTCGAAGCGCTGGTGGAGCGCCACGAATCCCTGCGCACCACGCTCTCCACGTCGCAGGAGGAGCCGTCGCAATGCATCCAGGAGCCCTCCGGCTGGGAGCTGCCCCTCATCGACCTGACGTCCCTGCCTGAGTCGCGGCGGGAGGAGGAGGCCCAGTGCGCGGCGGCCACGGAGGCCCGGCGTCCCTTCGACCTCTCCACGGGCCCGTTGCTGCGCAGCACGCTGGTGCGGCTGGGGCAGGACTCGCACCTGTTGCTGGTGACGATGCACCACATCGTCTCCGACGGCTGGTCCATGGGCGTGCTCGTCCGGGAAGTGGCGGCCTTCTACGAAGCCTTCGCCACGGGCCAGTGGCCTTCGCTCCCGCCGCTGCCCGTGCAGTACGCGGACTTCTCGATGTGGCAGCGAGGCTGGCTCCAGGGCGAGGCCCTGGACGAGCAGCTGGGCTACTGGAAGAAGCAGCTCGGGGGGGCACCTTCCGCGCTGGACCTGCCCACGGACCGTCCGCGTCCGCCGGTGCAGTCGCGCCGGGGCGCCACGGTGGACGTGCGCATCCCGTTGGAGGTCTCCCAGTCCCTGAAGGCCCTGGCCCAGGATGAAGGCGCCACCCCCTTCATGCTGCTGCTGGCGGCCTGGCAGCTGCTCCTGGCGCGCTACTCCACGCAGGACGACATCAGCGTGGGCACGCCCATCGCGGGCCGCACGCAGGCGGAGACCGAGGGCCTCATCGGCTTCTTCGTCAACACGCTGGTGCTGCGCGCTCACGTGCAGCCGCAGGCGACCTTCCGTGAGCTCCTCGCGCAGGTGCGCCGCACGACGCTCGCGGCCTACGAGCATCAGCACCTGCCCTTCGAGAAGCTGGTGGAGGTCCTCCAGCCTTCGCGCGACCTGAGCCGCAGCGCGCTCTTCCAGGCGATGTTCTCCCTGCAGAACGCGCCCACCGAAGCGCTCCGCGTGTCCGGCCTGTCCTTCCAGAGCGTCCCGGTGGACACCCGGTCCTCCAAGTTCGACCTCACGCTCACCCTCGGCGAGTCGCCCCAGGGCTTCGTCGGGCTGCTCACGTACGCGACGGACCTCTTCGAGGTTGCGACGGTCCAGCGAATGGTGGGCCACCTGGGCGTGCTGCTGGAGGCCATCGCCGCTCAGCCGGACGCGACGCTCGCGAGCCTGCCCCTGCTCACCGCTCCGGAGCGGCAGCGGCTCCTCGTGGATTGGAACGGCCCCAGCGCTGACTTCCCTCGCGACCTCTGCCTCCATGAGGCCTTCAGCGCCCAGGCCCGTCTCACCCCGGATGCACTGGCCGTCATCTGCCGTGAGGAGCAGCTCACCTTCCGTGAGCTGGACACGCGCGCCAATCAACTCGCCCACCGGCTGGTGAAGCTGGGCGTTGGCCCCGACGTGCGTGTGGTGCTCTGCGTGGAGCGCTCCGTGGAGGCCCTCGTCGGCATCCTCGGCACCCTCAAGGCCGGTGGCGCCTACGTCCCCATCGACCCCAGCTACCCGCGCGAGTGGCTTGCCCACGTCCTCACCGACACGGGTGCTCCGGTGGTGCTCACCCAGCAGCGCCTGCGTGACTCACTGCCTCCGCACTCCGCGCACACCCTCTGCCTGGACTCCGATTTGGACTCACTCGCCCGTGAGCCCTCGGGCGCTCCGGTGACGTCCGTCACGCCGGAGCACCTCGCCTACATCATCTACACCTCCGGCAGCACCGGCCGTCCCAAGGGCGTGATGATTCAGCACCGCTCCGTGCTCAACCTTCGCGTCGCCCTCGCCGCGACGGTGCACGCGGACTCACAACCGGGAGAGCGCGTCAGCGTCAACGCGCCGCTCTCCTTCGACGCCTCCGTCAAGCAGCTCATCCAGGTGCTCGACGGCCACACCCTCTGCATCGTCCCTGACGAAGCCCGCGCCGACGTGGCCGAGCTGGTGAATCGCATCGAGAAGGACGCGTTGGACGTCCTCGACTGCTCCCCCGCCCACCTGCGCCTGCTGGTGGATGAAGGCCTGCTGGAGCGCGACGCCATCCCCAGCCGCGTCCTCGTCGGCGGTGAGGCCGTGGACCCCGCCACCTGGCGTCACCTCGCCCAGGCCCCGCGCCCGCGCGTCTTCAACGTCTACGGCCCCACCGAGTGCACCGTCGACGCCACCGCTTGCGCCTTCGACGCTTCTCCCTCTCCCACCATCGGCAGGCCCCTGCCCAACGTCCGCGTCTACGTGCTCGACGGCACGCTGCGCCCCGTTCCCATTGGCGTCGCGGGTGAGCTCTTCATCGGTGGTGAAGGTGTCGCGCGCGGCTACCTCAACCGGCCAGAACTGACGGCGGACCGTTTCATCCCGGATGCCTTCTCCACCACGCCCGGTGCCCGCCTCTACCGCACGGGCGACGTGGTGCGCTGGCGCGCGGACGGCATGCTCGACTACCTGGGCCGCGCGGACTTCCAGGTGAAGGTCCGCGGCTTCCGCATCGAGCTGGGTGAAATCGAGTCCTGCCTGCTGGGACACCCCGCCGTGCATCAAGCCGTCGTCCTCGCCCGCGAGGATGTGCCCGGAGACAAGCGGCTCGTCGCCTATCTCGTCCCCGAGGCGGGAGAGTCCCTGGACTCCACCGAGCTGCGCACCTTCCTCAAGCAGCACCTGCCCGAGTATATGGTGCCCTCCGCGCTCCTCGTGCTGGAAGCCCTGCCGCTCAACACCAACGGCAAGGTGGACCGCAAGGCCCTGCCCGCGCCCCAGGGCACCGCGCTCGCCTCCATCTACGTCGCGCCGCGCACTCCCGCCGAGGAGCAGCTCGCCACCCTCTTCATGCAGGTGCTGCGCGTGGAGCGCGTGGGCGTCCACGACGACTTCTTCGCGCTCGGCGGTCATTCGCTGCTGGCCACCCAGCTCGTCTCGCGCGTGCGCGCTACGTTCCGCGTGGAACTGCCGCTGCGGGCTCTCTTCGAAGCGCCTACCGTGGCCACGCTCGCGGAGCGGCTCCAGACGGCCACACCGAACCTCCACCGGTCCGGGCCCACCCAGACGCACGCAGACGGCCCGCGACCGCTGTCCTTCGCGCAGCAGCGCCTGTGGCTGTTGGATCAACTCCAGCCGGGGGACGCGTCGTACAACATCCCCACCGCGCTCCAGCTCTCGGGACACCTGGACGTGGAGTCACTGCGCCGTGCCTTTGAAGCGCTCGTCCAGCGCCACGAGGCCCTGCGCACCACCTTCCACGAGCACCAGGACCAGCCCATCCAGACCGTCCACGCGCCCAGCGGATGGACGCTGCCGCTCGTGGACCTCTCCGCCCGGCCTGATGCGCTCCGGGAAGAAGAGGCACGGCGGATGGCCGACGAGGAGGCGCGGAGGCCGTTCGACCTCGCCAGGGGCCCGCTGCTGCGCAGCACGCTGGTGCGGCTGGCCGAGGACTCTCACCTGCTGCTCGTGACGATGCACCACATCGTCTCCGACGGTTGGTCCATGGGCGTCCTTGTCCGGGAAGTGGCGGCCTTCTACGCGGCCTTCTCAACGGGCCAGTCACCTTCGCTCCCGCCGTTGCCCGTGCAGTACGCGGACTTCGCGGCATGGCAGCGCAACTGGCTCCAGGGGGAGGCCCTGGACGCGCAGCTGGACTACTGGAAGCAGCAGCTCTCCGGAGTTCCCGCGGCGTTGGAGCTGCCCACGGACCATCCGCGCCCGCCCGTGCAGTCGCACCGGGGCGACTCGGTGGACGTGCGCATCCCCAAGCACATCGCGGATGCCCTCAAGGCCCTCTCCCAGCGAGAGGGCGCCACGCCCTTCATGACGTTGCTGGCGGCGTTCCAGGTGCTGCTGTCGCGCTACTCCGCGCAGGACGACATCAGCGTGGGGTCGCCCATCGCCGGCCGCACCCAGGCGGAAACCGAAGGCCTCATCGGATTCTTCATCAACACGCTCGTCCTGCGCGCCCGGCTGAATCCTCGCGCGACGTTCCGCGAGCTGCTCACCCAGGTGCGAGGCACAACGCTCGCGGCCTACGACCATCAGCACCTGCCGTTCGAGAAGCTCGTGGAAGCCGTGCAGCCCACGCGCGACCTGAGCCGCAGCCCCCTCTTCCAGGCCATGTTCGTCCTGCAGAACACGCCCACCGAGGCGCTGCGTCTGCCCGGCCTGTCCTTCCAGGCCCTGCCGCAGGAAGCGCACTTCGCCAAGTTCGACCTGTCCCTGGGTCTGCGTGAAGGCCGGGATGGATTCGTCGGCACGTTCGAGTACGCAACGGACCTGTTCGATGCGGCGACCATCCAGCGCATGGCGGGCCATTTCGGCGTCTTGCTGGAGGCCATTGCCAAGAAGCCGGACACCCGACTGGGTGACCTGCCGCTGCTCACCGGCACGGAGCGCCAGCAACTCCTCGTCGAGTGGAATCCCCCTGCCTCGCAGGCGCTGCGTGAGCCCAGCATCCCCGCGATGGTGGAAGCCCAGGTGCGTCGCACGCCGGATGCGCTGGCCGTCATCACGTCTGAGCGGCAGCTGACGTACCGGGAGTTGGATGCGAAGGCGAACCAGCTCGCCCACCGTCTGCGTGGACTGGGCGTCGGCCCCGAAGTCCGCGTCGGCCTGTGCGTCGAGCGCACCGAAGACCTGGTCATCGGAGCCCTCGGCATCCTCAAGGCGGGTGGCGCCTACGTGCCGTTGGACCCCAGCTACCCGCGTGAGCGCCTGGGCTGGCTGCTCGAAGACGCACAGGGTCCCGCCCTCGTCGCCCATTCGCATCTGCTCTCGGCGCTGCCCGAAACCAGCGCCACGCCGGTGTGCCTCGACTCGGACGCGGAGCTGGCGAAGCAGCCGACGACGGCTCCTGTGGTGGACATCCACGCCGGCCACCTCGCCTACCTCATCTACACCTCCGGCAGCACCGGTCGGCCCAAGGGCGTCGCCATCTCCCATGGCAACGCGGTGGCGTTCCTCCACTGGGCCTTGGAGACCTTCTCGCCGGAGGAGCTGAAGGGCACCCTCGCAGCGACGAGCCTCAACTTCGACCTCTCCGTCTTCGAACTCTTCGCTCCGCTCTCCAGTGGCGGAGCGGTGGTGGTGGCGCGCAACGCGCTGCACCTGGCGGAGCTGCCCACCGCATCTCACGTCACCCTCGTCAACACCGTGCCTTCCGCCATGGCGCAACTGCTGCGTCTGGGCGCGGTGCCTCCGAGCGTGCGTGTCATCAACCTCGCCGGTGAAGCCCTGCCGGAGACACTCGCCAAGCAGGTCTACGCAGTCCCCACGGTGCAGAAGCTCTTCAACCTCTACGGCCCCTCCGAGGACACCACCTACTCCACCGCCTCTCTCGTCGGCCGTGATGAGGTGCCCCTCATCGGCAGGCCGCTGCCTGCGACGCGCGCCTACGTACTGGACGCGTCACTGCAACCGGTGCCCGTGGGCGTGGCGGGCGAGCTGTACCTCGCGGGCGAAGGCCAGGCGCGTGGATACCTGCTGCGTCCGGAACTCACGGCGGAGCGCTTCGTTCCGGAGCCCTACGGTCCCCCCGGTGGCCGCATGTACCGCACGGGTGACCGCGTCCGTTACCGCCTGGACGGGCGGCTGGAGTACCTCGGCCGCATCGACTTCCAGGTGAAGGTGCGTGGCTTCCGCATCGAGCTGGGCGAAATCGAAGCCGCCCTCCGTCGTGCGCCGGGCCTCAAGGACGCCGTCGTCGTCGCCAAGGGTGAGGCCGCCGACAAGCGCCTCGTCGCCTACGTCACGCCCAAGGCGGATGCCTCCCTGGAGGTGGAGGCCCTCAGGACGCATCTGCGTCAGGGCCTCCCTGAGTACATGGTGCCCACCACCTTCGTGGTGCTGGACGCACTGCCCCTCAACTCCAACGGCAAGGTCGACCGCAAGGCCCTGCCGGAGCCGGAAGCACCTCAGTCCGGCAGCACCTACGAAGCGCCTCGCACGGAGGCCGAAGCGAAGCTGGCCGCCATCTGGGCCGAAGTCCTCCGCCTGCCCCAGGTGGGCGTGAAGGACTCCTTCTTCGAGCTGGGTGGCCACTCGCTACTGGCCACGCAGGTGGTGTCCCGCGTGCGCGCCGAGTTCAGCGTCGAACTTCCTCTGCGCGCGCTCTTCGAGTCCCCCACCGTGGAGGCGCTCGCCGGGCGACTGCACGGGAGCGCGACTTCTCAGGCCCCGAAGCTCACCCGCGTCACGCATGACGGTCCGCTGCCGCTGTCCTTCGCCCAGCAGCGGCTGTGGCTCCTGGATCAACTCCAGCCGGGGGACCCGTCGTACAACATCCCCACCGCGCTCCAGCTCTCAGGACACCTGGACGTGGAGTCACTGCGCCGTGCCTTTGAAGCGCTCGTCCAGCGCCACGAGGCCCTGCGCACCACCTTCCACGAGCACCAGGACCAGCCCATCCAGACCGTCCACGCGCTCAGCGGTTGGACGCTGCCGCTCGTGGACCTCTCCGCCCGGCCTGATGCGCTCCGGGAAGAAGAGGCACGGCGGATGGCCGACGAGGAAGCGCGACGGCCGTTCGACCTCGCCAGGGGCCCGCTGCTGCGCAGCACGTTGGTGCGGCTGGCCGAGGACTCTCACCTGCTGCTCGTGACGATGCACCACATCGTCTCCGACGGTTGGTCCATGGGGGTGCTCGTCCGGGAGATGGTGGCCTTCTACGAGGCCTTCTCCACGAACAGCACGCCGGCTTTCGCGCCTCTGTCCGTGCAGTACGCGGATTTCGCGGCATGGCAGCGCAACTGGCTCCAGGGGGAGGCCCTGGACGCGCAGCTGGACTACTGGAAGCAGCAGCTCTCCGGAGCGCCCGCGGCGTTGGAGCTGCCCACGGACCGGCCGCGCCCGCCCGTGCAGTCGCACCGGGGCGCCACGGTGGAGGTGCGAATTCCCTCGGAGGTCTCCCGCGCGCTCAAGGCTCTGGCGCAGCGAGAAGGCGCCACGCCGTTCATGACGTTGCTGGCGGCGTTCCAGGTGCTGCTGTCGCGCTACTCCGCGCAGGACGATGTCAGCGTGGGAACGCCCATCGCCGGCCGCACGCAGGCGGAGACCGAAGGCCTCATCGGATTCTTCATCAACACGCTCGTCCTGCGTGCCCGGCTGAATCCTCGCGCGACGTTCCGTGAGCTGCTGACCCAGGTGCGAGGCACGACCTTCGCGGCCTTCGAGCACCAGCACCTGCCGTTCGAGAAGCTCGTGGAAGCCGTGCAGCCCACGCGCGACCTGAGCCGCAGCCCGCTCTTCCAGGCCATGTTCGTCCTGCAGAACACGCCGAATGAGGCACTGCGCCTGCCGGGCCTCGCCTTCCAGGCGCTGCCGCTGGAAGCCCACTTCGCGAAGTTCGATCTCTCCCTGGGTCTGCGTGAAGGCCGGGATGGATTCGTCGGTACGCTGGAGTACGCGACGGACCTGTTCGACGCGGCGACCATCCAGCGCATGGCCGGACACTTCGGGGTGTTGCTGGAGGCCATCGCGAAGCAGCCGGATACGAAGCTTGGCGACCTGCCTCTGCTCAACGACTCCGAGCGCCAGCAACTCCTCATCGAATGGAATCCCCCAGCCTCACAGACGCCGCGTGAGCCCAGCATCCCCGCGATGGTGGAAGCCCAGGTGCGACGCACGCCGGATGCGCTGGCCGTCATCACGCCTGAGCGGCAGCTGACGTACCGGGAGTTGGATGCGAAGGCTAACCAGCTTGCAAACCGTCTGCGTGGACTGGGCGTCGGCCCCGAAGTCCGCGTCGGCCTGTGCGTCGAGCGCACCGAAGACCTGGTCATCGGAGCCCTCGGCATCCTCAAGGCGGGTGGTGCCTACGTGCCGTTGGACCCCAGCTACCCGCGTGAGCGCCTGGGCTGGTTGCTGGAGGACGCCCAGGGTCCTGCCCTCGTGGCCCATTCCCACCTGCTCTCGGCGCTGCCCGAAACCAGCGCCACGCCGGTGTGCCTCGACTCGGATGCGGAGCTGGCGAAGCAGCCGACGACGGCGCCCGTGGTGGACATCCACGCCGGACACCTCGCCTACCTCATCTACACCTCCGGCAGCACCGGCCGCCCCAAGGGCGTCGCCATCTCTCATGGCAACGCGGTGGCGTTCCTCCATTGGGCGCTCGCTACGTTCTCTGCCGAGGAATTGAAGGGCACCCTCGCCGCGACGAGCCTCAACTTCGACCTCTCCGTCTTCGAACTCTTCGCTCCGCTGAGCAGCGGTGGTGCGGTGGTGGTGGCACGCAATGCCTTGCACCTGGCGGAGCTGCCGACGGCCTCTCACGTCACCCTCGTCAACACCGTGCCCTCCGCCATGGCGCAGCTGCTGCGTCTGGGCGCGGTGCCTCCGAGCGTGCGCGTCATCAACCTCGCGGGCGAAGCCCTGCCGGAGACACTCGCCAAGCAGGTCTACGCAGTCCCCACGGTGCAGAAGCTCTTCAACCTCTACGGCCCCTCCGAGGACACCACCTACTCCACCGCCTCTCTCGTCGGCCGTGATGAGGTGCCCCTCATCGGCAGGCCGCTGCCCGCCACGCGCGCCTACGTACTGGACGCGTCGCTGCAACCGGTGCCCGTGGGCGTGGCCGGTGAGCTGTACCTCGCGGGTGAAGGCCAGGCGCGCGGCTACCTGCTGCGTCCGGAGCTCACCGCGGAGCGCTTCGTTCCGGAGCCCTACGGTCCCCCCGGTGGCCGCATGTACCGCACGGGTGACCGTGTCCGTTACCGCCTGGACGGGCGGCTGGAGTACCTCGGCCGCATCGACTTCCAGGTGAAGGTGCGTGGCTTCCGCATCGAGCTGGGCGAAATCGAAGCCGCGCTCCGTCGCGCCCCGGGTCTCAAGGATGCCGTCGTCGTCGCCAAGGGTGAGGCCGCCGACAAGCGCCTCGTCGCCTACGTCACGCCCAAGGCGAATGCCTCGCTGGAGGTGGAAGCCCTCAGGACGCATCTGCGTCAGGGCCTCCCTGAGTACATGGTTCCCACCACCTTCGTGGTGCTGGAGGCCCTGCCCCTCAACTCCAACGGCAAGGTGGACCGCAAGGCCCTGCCGGAGCCGGAAGCACCCCAGTCCGGCAGCACCTACGAAGCGCCTCGCACGGAGGCCGAAGCGAAGCTGGCCGCCATCTGGGCCGAAGTCCTCCGCCTGCCCCAGGTGGGCGTAAAGGACTCCTTCTTCGAGCTGGGTGGCCACTCGCTACTGGCCACGCAGGTGGTGTCCCGCGTGCGCGCCGAGTTCAACGTGGAGCTGCCCCTTCGAGCCCTCTTCGAGTCCCCCACCGTGGAGGCGCTCGCGAGTCGTCTGACAGGGCTGACCCGCACCAGCACTTCGCAGCTCACCCGCGTTTCGCATGACGGTCCGCTGCCGTTGTCCTTCGCCCAGCAGCGGCTGTGGCTGATTGATCAGCTCGAACCAGGCAGCCCGCTCTACAACGTGCCCGTCGCCGTCCGGCTGGACGGCCACCTGCGCGCGGACGTGCTGGAGCGTGCGCTGCAGGAAGTCGTGCGCCGACACGACGCCCTGCGCACCACCTTCGCGCAGGTAGACGGAGCGCCGGTCCAGCGCATCCACTCCGACAGTCACCCGCCCCTGGCCCTCGTGGACCTCACGGGCGCGCCGGAGGCGCAGCGCGAGTCCGAGGCGCGGAGCCAGGTGGAACAGGAGATGCGCCGGCCCTTCGACCTACGCACGGGACCGCTCATCCGCACGCTGCTCTTCAAGCTGGCCGACCACGATCACGTGCTCGTCGTCACCCTGCACCACATCGTCTCTGACGGCTGGTCGCTGGGTGTGCTCGTGCGTGAAGTCACCACCCTGTACGCGGCCTTCTCCGCGGGACAGCCGTCGCCCCTGCCGCCCCTTCCCGTGCAGTACGCGGACTACGCGGACTGGCAGCGCCGGACGCTCTCGGGTGAGACGCTGCGGCAGGAAATGGCCTACTGGGAGGGGAAGCTCTCCGGCGCCCCGGCCGTGCTGGAGCTGCCCACGGACCGGCCGCGTCCAGCGGTCCGGAGCACCGCGGGCGCGACGTTCGGCTTCACCCTGCCGAAGGAGCTGACGGAGGCCCTGCGCGGACTGGCCCACCGGGAAGGCGGTTCGCTCTTCATGGTGCTGCTCGCAGCCTGGCAGGGCCTGCTGTCGCGCTACACGGGGCAGCAGGATCTCAGCGTGGGCTCACCCATCGCCGGCCGCACCCGCTCGGAGACGGAGGGCCTCATCGGTTTCTTCGTCAACACGCTCGTCCTGCGCGCGAAGGTGGACGAGGGCCAGTCCTTCCGGACACTGCTCCAGCAGGTGCGCGCCACGGTGCTGGAAGCCTACGAGCACCAGGAGGTGCCCTTCGAGAAGCTGGTGGAAGTCCTCCAGCCGACGCGCAGCCTCAGCCACACGCCTCTCTTCCAGACGCTGCTCGCGCTCCAGAACGTGCCCACGGAGGACGTGCGGCTGCCAGAGCTCCGCCTCCGCGGATTGGAATCCACCCAGTCGACGTCGAAGTTCGACGTGAGTGTCTTCTTCACGGAGACGCCGGATGGCCTGCGAGGCGCGCTGGAGTACAGCACCGCCCTCTTCAACCAGAGCACCGTGGAGCGGATGGCCCGCCACCTGCGCACGCTGCTGGAGGCCGTGGCCGCGAAGCCTGAGCAGGCCATGGCCCATCTGCCGCTCCTCTCCAACGACGAGCGACAGCGCGTCCTCATGGAGTGGAACGACACCCGCGTCACCAGCCCGACGGATGTCCCCGTCCACGTCCACTTCGCCCGGCAGGCCCAGCGCACGCCTCACGCCGTCGCCCTCGTGATGGGGGATGACGTGCTGACATACGCGCAGCTGGACGCACGCGCGAACCAGTTGGCCCATCACCTGCGGGCCCTGGGCATCGTCCCTGGCGCGCGCGTCGGCCTCGCCGTCGAACGGTCCTTCGAATTGGTGACCGCGCTCCTCGCCATCCTCAAGGTGGGCGCGGCCTTCGTCCCCGTGGACCGCAATGCGCCCGTGGAGCGCATCGCGATGCTGCTGGAGGACGCGGGCGTGGGCGTGGTGGTCACTCACCAGCCCTTCGCGGCGTTGCTGCCCGCCACCGGCACCCGTGTCTGGCTGGATGCCCAGTCCGCGGAGCTCGCCTCGCGGCCCACGCATGCGCCGGATGTCCGAGTGGAGGGTGAGGCCCTCGCCTACGTGATGTTCACCTCGGGCTCCACCGGCCGACCCAAGGGCGTCAGCGTGCCCCACCGGGGCATCACGCGTCTGGTGCTCGGCAGCACCTTCATGCGCTTCGGGCCGGATGAGGTCTGGCTCCAGGCCGCCCCTGTTGCCTTCGACGCCTCCACGCTCGAAATCTGGGGCGCACTGCTGCACGGCGCGAAGCTCGTCCTCGCGCCACCGCACTCCCTCTCCCTGGAGGAGTTGGCCGCCCAGCTGCGTCACCACCGCGTGACGTCTCTGTGGCTCACCGCCGCCCTCTTCGAGCAGATGGCCCTGCACCAGGGCGAAGCGCTCGCGGGCGTGCGCCAGGTCCTCGCCGGGGGCGATGTGCTGCCCGCTGCTCGTGTGCGTGAGCACCTGGCGCGCATTCCGGAGGGCGCCACCTTCCTCAACGGCTACGGCCCCACGGAGAACACCACCTTCTCCACCACCTTCGCCATGCAGCACGGCGCGCGTGTGGAAGGCGCCATCCCCATTGGTCGTCCTCTCTCCAACTCCACCGTCTACGTACTCGACGCGCACCTGCACCCCGTGCCCGTGGGCGTCGCCGGAGAGGTGTACGTCGGCGGCCAGGGCCTGGCCTGGGGCTACCTGAACCGCCCCGACCTGACCGCGGAGCGCTTCGTCCCCCACCCCTTCGCCGCAACTCCGGGCGAGCGCCTCTACCGCACGGGCGACCAGGCCCGCTGGAGGGAGGACGGCACGCTCGACTTCCTCGGCCGCGTCGACTTCCAGGTGAAGGTGCGTGGCTTCCGTATTGAACTGGGCGAAGTCGAAGCCGCCCTGCGCGCCTCCACTGGCGTCAACGAGGCCATCGTCGTGGCCCGGGGCTCGGACGCGGACAAGCGCCTCATCGCCTACGTCACCGCGAGCGAAGGCCACGCGCTAAACGCCGAAACCCTCAAGGCAGGCCTCAAGCAACTCCTGCCCGAATACATGGTGCCGTCTACCCTCGTGGTGCTGGACGCGCTGCCCCTCAACGCCAACGGCAAGGTGGACCGCAAGGCCCTGCCCGAACCCGATGCGCATGCCATCGAAGCCCGGGACTTCGTCGCGCCCCGCGATGCGCTCGAAATGCAGCTGGCCCGCCTCTGGGAGGACCTCCTCGGCGTCCGCTCCGTCGGCGTCCGCTCCAGCTTCTTCGAGCTGGGCGGCCACTCCCTGCTCGCCGTGCGCATGGTCGCCGCCGTGCGCGAGCGCCTGGGCCAGTCGATTCCCCTCTCCGTCCTCTTCCAGCAGCCCACCATCGAGCAGCTCGCCCAGGTGCTTCGCAATGACTCCAAGGAATGGACGCCCCTCGTCCCGCTGGAGCGCGGAGAGCCCGGGCACCGGCCGCTCTTCCTCGTCCACCCCGGCGGCGGCAATGTCCTGGCCTACTCGGAGCTCGCGCGCCGTCTGGGCCCCGCTCTGCCGGTCTACGGCCTCCAGTCGCGCGGCCTCGACGGACGGCCCGTCGCCGAGTCCATCGAGGAGATGGCCAGCCTCTACCTCGAAGCCATCCGCACGGTGCAGCCTCACGGTCCCTACCAGTTGGGAGGCTGGTCCCTCGGCGGCGTCATCGCCTACGAGATGGCCCGCAGGCTGCGCGAAGCCGGTGAAGCCGTGGACCTGCTCGCCCTCATCGACGCCCACGTCCACGGCCTGACGAAGCCCGCCCAGACCGAGCCGCAGCTCGACTCCAAGGCCCGCGCGAGGCTCGCCTTCGCCCATGCCACCGCCACCGCCTTCGGCCAGGCGCTCTCCGTCCCGGACGAAGCGCTGGCACAGGACGACGACGCGATGCTGGGGCACCTGCTGCGGGAAGGACTCCGGGCGCGCATCCTCGACGCGCACTCCGGCCCCGCTCAGCTGCGAGCCCTCTTCAACGTCTTCCGGGCCAACCTCTTCGCCCACGAGAAGTACGCGCCCCAGCCGTACGACGGCGCCGCCCTGCTCTTGAGCGCCAGCACCGCCGCCGCCGGGACTCCGCGTCACCGCGGATGGGAGCCCCTGGTGCGTGGCGGCTTGCAGGTGCACGACGTCCCCGGTGGCCACCACGAGCTGATGCAGGACCCGCACCTCGGGCCTGTCGTCGAGCACCTGCGGTCCGCCCTGGCCGCGCTCACGCCCAACGACGCCACCGGCAGTTGAAGACAGCCTCCACTCCGTGTCTGTCTTTCAGGCACGGAGTGGAAGGGGTTACGGGGCGCGCATGTCGCGTGAAGAGAACAATCGCTATCTCCGCGGAGTCGCGGACAAGCAGCTCCACAAGGTGCCCGTCCTGGGATGGCTGGGTCGCCATCCGTTCAGGTTCCTCCGGGGCTGGGCCGGCAGTTGTTCCCCTTCCTCATCCTCTTCTTCGTGCTCGTGGGCGGGAGCCTGGCCTGGCGGCAGCTCGATGCGCCAGTTCCTCCAGACGCACGCGCCCCATTGAGCCCCGCTCCACCGGCTGCCCGCGCGGGTCCCGGCGGAAGCCTAGAGCTTCAGCCGCTTGAACACGGGCTCCGGGATGCTCTTGATGATGAGCATGATGAGCGCCCAGAAGCCGGGCACGTAGACCTCGTTCTTGCGCCCGTCCGCGGCCTTCAAGAGGCCGCGCGCCACCTGCTCCGGCGACGCGAAGAGCTTGTTCTTCGGAACGTGGGCCGTCATCGGCGTGTCCACGAAGCCGGGCTTCACCGTCACCACCGCCACGCCGGACTTCGCCAGCCGGTTGCGCAGGCCCTGGAGGAACACGGTCAGCGCGCCCTTGGACGCGCCGTACACGTAGTTGCTCTGCCGGCCCCGGTCTCCCGCCACCGACGAAATCACCACCAGCGTGCCGGCCTTCTGCGCCTCGAAGCGGTTGGCCAGCTCCGTCAGCAGCGACGCGGCGGAGAGGAAGTTCGTGCGCAGCACCACCTCCGCCGCCGCCCACGAGCGCTGGCTCTCCGTCTGGTCGCCCAGCACGCCATGCGCCAGCACGGCCCCGTCCAGTCCGCCCAGGGCCTGCCACGCGCGCTCCACGAGGCTCGCGTGCGCTTCGCAGTCGTTCAAATCCAGCGCGCGGAACTCCACCTTCTGCGCGCCGCGCGTGGACGCGTCCTGGGCCACCGCCTCCAGGTTCGCGGCGTTGCGGCCCACCAGGTACAGCGACGCCCCGCGCGCGGCGAGCAGCCGCACCGTGGCCTGGGCAATGGCGCTCGTGGCGCCGAGGACGATGACTTTCTTCATGGGAGGGCGGCCTGACGGTCTTCCTGCGCAGGCAGGGGCAGCGGCGCCGGGTTCACCCGGCGCCAGAAGGAGGACGAGAACGCGGGATCGATGTACGCGGAGAACTGCTCCCGCCTGGGGAAGTACGCCGCGAAGCTCTCCGGGCTCATGCGCGCGTCCTTGGCCGGGTACACCGCCCCGCCCGCCTCGCGCGTCACGCGGTCCAGCGACTCCACCAGCCGCCACGTCTTCTCCCCCTGGTTGGCGAAGTCCAGGGCCAGCGTGTAGCCGGGGCGCGGGAAGGACAGCCACCCGGGCGAAGGCAGGTCACCGAACGTCTTGAGCACGGACAGGAAGCTGGGAAGCCCGCCCCGGGCGCTGCGCTCCAGCAGCTCCTTCAGCGCGTCGCGCGCGGTGGCGTGGGGCACCACGCATTGGAACTGGAGGAAGCCCCGCCGGCCGTAGATGCGGTTCCAGCCGTACACGCTGTCGAGCGGGTAGAAGAACGGATCGTAGTGCACGAGCCGGGGGGACGGCTTCGTCCGCTCCCGGTGGTAGTACAGGAAGTTGAAGGCGGACACCGACAGCCGGTTGAGGCAGAAGCCCGGCAGGTCCATGGGCACCGCGAGCCCGCTGCGATGGGACAGGTGGCTCTTCGCCAGGGGCAGCCGGTCGAACTGCGTGGGCGCGAAGTTGCCCCGGTAGAACAGGCCACGCCCCAGCTTGCGCCCCCGCGCCAGGCAGTCCACCCACGACACGGTGAACTCGGAGTCCCGCTCGGACTCCGCGGACACGCGCATGAAGCCGTCCAGGTTCTCGAACGGGACGGTCTCCTGGAGCACGAAGGGGTTGCGGATGGGCTGGAGCTGCACCTCCGCCCAGGTGACGAGCCCCGTGAGCCCCAGGCCGCCAATCGTCGCGCCGAACCAGTCCGGGTTCTCGTCGGGCGAGCACATCCGGCGGCTGCCGTCCGAGCGCACCAGCTCGAACCTCCGCACGTGCCGGCCGAACGTCCCGACCCGGTGGTGGTTCTTGCCGTGCACGTCGTTGGCGATGGCGCCGCCCACCGTGACGAACTTCGTGCCCGGCGTCACCGGCAGGAACCAGCCGCGCGGCACGGCCAGCCGCAAGAGCGTGTCCAACGACACGCCTGACTCGCAGCGCACCACGCCCGTCGTTGGGTCGAAGTCGATGAGCCGGTCCAGGCCCGCGGTGAGCAGCACCGTGCCCCCGCCGTTGAGGCACGAATCGCCGTAGCTGCGGCCCAGGCCCTGCGGCAGCACGGGCCCATCCACCTGGGGCAGCGCGTCCGAGCGCCACGTCAGCGCGCGCGTCCGCTGCTCCACGCGGGGGAAGCGGCCCCAGGAATCCGACGTGCTCATCGCCAGGCTCCCGTCACGTCGCCACCCACAGCACCAGCGCGGCGACCGCGCCCACGACGTAGCTGACGCGGTCCCTCAGCGCGAAGACGAGCGGGTCCTCGTTCACGAGCCCCCGGTGCGCCAGCAACCAGATGCGCCCCACCCAGTACAGCATCACCGGGCACAGCAGCCACAGCCGCTCCGGGTGGGCATACAGCGCCGTCACCTCCTTGCTGGTGATGTAGAGCGCCAGCACCAGCACCGACACCTGGCCCGACGCCGCGCCCAGGCTCGCGAGCTGCTCGTAATCCTGCGCCAGGTAGCCGCGCCCGTGGGCGGACACCTCGTTGGACTGGCGCAGCCGCCGCACCTCGCTCAGCCGCTTGAGCAGGGCCAGCGACAGGAAGAGGAAGGTGCTGAACATGAGCAGCCAGCTCGACGTGGGCACGCCCACCGCCAGCGCGCCGCCGAAGATGCGCACCGTGTAGAGCCCCGCCAGCACCAGCACGTCCAGCATCACCACCTGCTTGAGCCGCAGCGAATACGCGAGCGTGAGCACGAAGTACGCGGCCAGCAGCCCAAAGAACGACAGGGGCAGCGTCGCCAGCGCCAGCGCCGCGGCGCCCAAGAGCAGCAGCGGCGCCAGCACGACGCCCGCGCGCACCGGCAGGGCCCCGGACGCGAAGGGCCGCAGGGACTTGGACGGGTGCCGCCGGTCCGACGCCAGGTCCAGCAGGTCGTTGATGATGTACACGCTGGAGGCGCAGAGGCTGAACGCAAGGAACGCCAGCACCGCGCGCGGGGCCATGCCGCCCTGGGTGGCCTTGTGGGCCGCCAGCACCGGCACGAAGACGAGCGCGTTCTTCGCCCACTGGTGCACCCGCAGCGCCTTCACCCAGGGGCGCAGCCCGCCCGGCGGGGCCTCGAAGACGCGGTGCACGGGGCGGCCCAGGCCCTGGGCCTGGCGCAACACGCCCGCCGGCGCATGCACCACGATGATCCGCCGGCACTCGCGCCACAGGTGCAGATCCACCGCGTCGTTGCCCGCGTAGTCGAAGCGGCCCAGCCGCTCGCGCAGCCGCTCCAGCTTCCGCGCGCCGGACAGGTTCACCCCGCCTTCGCTGGCGACCACGGTGTGGAAGAGGCCCAGGTGGGCGGCCACCGCGTCGGCGATGCTCCGGTCCGCGGCCGTGGCCAGGACGAGCCGCCGCCCCCGGGCGTGCTCCTCGCGCAGGAAGGCCACCACCTCCGCGTTGTACGGCAGCGAGGTGACGTCCAGCCGGGCCCGGCGGGCCACCTCCGCCTTGAAGAAGGCCTTGCCCCGGAGCACCCACAACGGCAGCAGCAGCAGCAGCCACGGCGCGTGCTTGAGGAGCACGAGCAGGTTCTCGTGCAGCGTGTCCGTGCGCACCAGCGTCCCGTCCAGGTCGACCGCGAGCGGGACGTCGGGGGCGTCATCGGGGATGGGAGCTTGAGGCTGCATGAAGGGGGCCCGCAGGGTAGCCCAAGGGCCCGGGGCGTCCACCGTTCCGTGCCCCTCCGAAGGCCGAAGCCCCTCCAGACGACGGTCCTCCTGGCCGCCGCCCGGACGGGGAGGCGTCGCGTCCGTGCCTCAGAGCGACTTCAGGAAGGCGAGCAGCGCGGCCCGGTCCTCCCGGGGCAGCCGCACGTAGCGAGCCTGCGCGGGGGCCGCCTCCCCTCCGTGCCAGAGGACGGCCTCCTCCAGGGAGCGGGCCCGGCCGTCGTGCAGGAAGCGGGTGTGCCGGTTGACGGCCTCCACCAGTCCAATGCCCCACAGGGGCGGCGTGCGCCACTCGCTGCCCGTGGCCAGCCCGTCCGGGCGCCCGTCCGCCAGGCCCTCGCCCAGGTCGTGCAGCAGCAGGTCCGTGTAGGGGTAGATGACCTGACGGGAGAGCTCGTCGAAGCCCTCCACCGGCCCCGTCTCCTGGGGCGTGTCCACGTGGCACGCCGCGCAGCCGATGGCGCGGAAGACGGCGCGGCCCCGCTGGACCTCCGGCGCCTCCCAGTCGCGCCGCTTGGGCACGGCGATCAGGCGCATGTAGATCATCAGCAGGTCCATGTCGTCCTGGGACACCTCCGGTTCACCCGGGGCGTCCCGGCCCTGCTCCTGGCGGTAGAGCGTCGTGGTGACGCCCATGTCCGCGACCAGCGCATGCGCCACCTGCTGGCGCAGCGTGGGCTGGTTGGCCTTCCACCCGAAGCGGCCCAGGCGCGTCTCGCCCGTCTCCACGTCGAGCACCCGGTTGACCCGGCCGGAGATGCCGTCCTGGTCGCGGTCCTCGGGGTCGGCGCGGGCCACGATGGCGGCCTCGGGCAGCGCCTCCAGCAGACCCAGTCCGAAGTTCACGGGAGACACGCGGGCGGAGAACAGGGCGCCGTCGCCCAGGGGGCCGTGCACCAGCCCCTGGAACTGGTAGCGCGGGCGCACGAGCGAGTACGGCTCACCGGTGGCGAAGGTGCCGCGCATCTCCTCGAAGTCGACGCGGACGTGGCCCTCGGGGACCTGGCCCTCCACGGCGTGCATGTCCAGCTGCATGCCGTACAGCGGGTGGGGACCGGCGCCATCGGGCGCGCTCAGCTGGAACGCCAGCGAGACGGGCGCCTCCGTGGGGCTCGCGGGCGGCTGGCCCCGGCCGTCCTTCACGTGGCAGGTCATGCAGCCGGTGGCGCTGAAGAAGGGACCGGCCACGGCGGGACGCAGGCGCGAGTCGCTCCAGTCGCGGTCGAAGACACCCTTGCCCGCGTAGAAGTCCGGCCAGCGCGAGCGCGGCATGTTCATGGGCGCGCGCCCAAAGGCGTTGCGCCCGGTGTCCGCCACCGTGGTGGCGCCGCCGGACTGCTCCACGTGCGGCAGGACGACGGGGGGCAGCGCGCCCAGCACCAGGGGTTCGGGGCGGCGGACGACAGTGGCCCACGCGGCGCCGATGAGCAGCGCTCCGGCGGAGATGCCAGCGAGAGACCAGGGCACGCGCATCGTCACGACTCCTCGACGAAAAGACAAAGACAGACAGACACCACCGGGCGGGAACACGCGGCCCCCGCCCGGCGGAGGGACAGCTTACTTCTCCTGGCCGAAGGACTCGCCCGTGACGAGGAAGTCCGTGGCGCTGGCGTTCACGTCGATGCCGGAGAAGTGGCGGTACGGGTAGGCGCCGTCGCCAATCTCCTCGATGAACTCCACCGTGTCGCCGACGATGGCCTTGCCGTCCGCCCCCCTGAGGGAGAACGTCGTGCCCGGCGAGTTCAGGCGCCAGCCGCAGGCACCGTCGAAGCCGGAGTCCTGGGCGTAGACGGAACGGTAGGAGAAGAAGTGCCAGTGCATGTTCCACCAGTTCACGAAGGACCACCAGTCGTAGAACGTGATGGAGAAGGACGCAGGCTGCTGCGTGGTGTTCACGAGCCGGCCGTCGCGGTACACGTTCATCCGGTAGTTGCCCGCGGGCGAACCGGTGAAGCCCGGCGTCACGTTCACCTGGCGGTCGGCGCTGGAGGTGATGCTCAGCGTGCTGACGACCTGATCGCCGTCACGCGCGGACAAGGCGACGCTGCCCTTCTGGCTGCCCACGCGAATCTGGGCTTCCTGGGACCAGTTGATGGCGGCGTTGAACGTGCTGGAGACGCCGTCCGTCTTCGCGTCCTTCAGCCCTGTGACCTGCACGCCCTTCTCGGAGGCGGCCAGGGACGCGTTGCCCTTGGCGCAGGTGGTGATGCCGTCGAACCGCTGCACGCAATCCGCCTTGGCGGACAGCGTCGCGGACTGAGAACCTTCGGGAGACTGCGTCGGCTCACCCTGGCAACCAGCCACCAGGCTCAGGAACGCAGCCGCCAGAAGGCGACTCGTCATCTGCAGGTGCATGTGTGGGACCTCGACTGTGTGGGGGGCACTGTCTGCTTCACTCACAACGGACGGAGACGCGGGGGCCCGGCAGGCGGATGCAGGGGGAAGCACCGGACGCACGTTCCAAGCCGTGCGTCTGCACCTACCGCGCCACGGCTCAAGGTTTCGGGGCTTTCCTCGGAAGGCCCCGCTGCGGATGACACGGGTGTCGTGGCCGCTGTAGCGCCGACAGTTACAGGAGCGCGGGAGCGTGTGTCCCTCCGTGTCACAGCCACGCGCCCGGTGGCTTGCGCCAGGCCCGGCACGGGGCTAGGGACAGCCCACGTATGTCGGCGCTCGCGGAACTGCTCGAAGCCATCCGGGAGGAGTCAGGCCCGGCCACGTGGTCCGCCGGACAGGCCCTGTCCCGTGCGGGGGTCGTGTCGGTGCAGTCCGTGGACGAGGAGGAGGTCGTCCTGCGGGTCCGCATCCCCGGCCGCCCCACCCCGCTCACCACCACCCTCTACCCCGAGGACGAAATCTGGGAGTGCGACTGCCGGGGGAAGGTGGACCCCTGCGAGCACGTCATCGCCGCGGCCATCGTCCTGCGGCAGGCGGAAGGAAGGAAGGCCATGGCGGCGGCCTCCCCTGCCCGTCCGGGCCCCGCCGCCGCGGCACCACGCCCCGGCGCCACGCCGAAGACGGAGCGGCTGGTGTACCGCTTCAAGCGCGCGGACGGAGGCCTCCAACTGGAGCGCCTCGTGGTCCGGCCGGACAACACCGCGCGGCTGCTGGCCCGGAGCCTCGCGTCCCTGCTCCAGAACCCCGTGGAGGCCGCGCGCATCCAAGTGGAGCCGTGTGATCTGCTCGCGGACAAGCTGCTCGCGCAGCCCACCCGCGGCGCGCTCCCGCAGAGCAAGCTGGACGCCCTGCTGCACGTGCTGGAGAAGGCGCGCACCGTCCTCTTCGACGGCGCGCTCGTCTCCGTCTCCAACGAGCCGCTCCTCCCGCGAGTCACCGTCGAGGACCGGGGCGAGCAGACCGTGCTCAAGGTGGAGAAGGATCCGCGCATCCACGAGCTGGTGAGCCCCGGCGTCGCGCTGTGCGCGGGCGCGCTCTGCCGGATGGGAGAGCTGTCGCTCACCGGCGCGCGGCTGGAGAACCTGCCCCAGGAGCGCGTCTTCGCCCCGGAGCAGCTGGCGGACCTGACGAGCAAGGTGCTGCCGGACTTCGCGCGGCGCATGCCGGTGGACGTGAAGAGCCGGCGGCTGCCGCCCATCGACCGGACGCTCAAGCCGCGCATCTCGCTGGAGCTGGACAAGCTCGACACGGGGCTCTCGGTGCTGCCCACGCTGGTGTACGGCTCGCCGCCCACCGCGCGCATCGACAATGGGAAGCTCGTGTACCTCCAGGGCGCCGCGCCGGTGCGCGACGAGCCCACGGAGACGAAGCTCATCCACCAGCTGAGGGACGAGCTGAACATGGCGCCGGGCCGGCGCGTGACGGTCCACGGCAAGGAGGCCGTGCAGCTCGCGGACAAGCTGCGCAAGTGGCGCGGAGGACTCACGGGGAACGCCGCGGGCGTGGTCAGCCCGGACGTGAAGCTCAGGCCCATGCTCACGCTGGACACTGCCACCACCGACGCGGGTGTGCCGCGGGTGGGCTTCTCGCTCGACTTCCAGGTGGAGGGCCTGGGCCCCGGAGAGAAGCGCACCGTGGACGCGGGCGCGGTGATGCGGGCCTGGGAGGAAGGCCTGGGGCTGGTGCCGCTGGAGGGCGGAGGCTGGGCGCCCCTGCCCACGGGCTGGCTGAAGGCCCACGGCCAGCGAGTGACGGACCTGCTGTCCGCGCGCGAGCGGGACGGCCGGCTCGCGAACCACGCCATCCCCCAGCTCACCGGCCTGTGCGAGGCCTTGGAGCACCCCGCCCCGCCCGTCATGGAGCGGCTCGCGCCCCTGGTGCAGGGCTTCGAGAAGCTCCCCGAGCCGCACCTGCCCAAGGACCTCACCGCGACGCTGCGCCCGTACCAGTTGCAGGGCGTGAGCTGGCTCACCTTCCTGAGGCAGGCGGGCCTGGGAGGCGTGCTGGCGGATGACATGGGTCTGGGCAAGACGCTGCAGACCATCTGCACGCTGGGCAAAGGAACGCTGGTGGTGGCGCCCACGAGCGTGCTGCCCAACTGGGAAGCGGAGGTGAAGCGCTTCCGCCCGTCGCTGAAGGTGTCTGTCTATCACGGCGTGGGGCGCACGCTGGACGAGTCCGCGGACGTGACGCTCACCACGTACGCGCTGCTGCGCCTGGACGCGGCCATCCTCGCGGCGAGGACGTGGGACACGGTGGTGCTGGATGAAGCACAGGCCATCAAGAACCCGGACAGCCAGGTGGCGCGAGCAGCGTACGAGCTGGACGCGGGCTTCCGCATCGCGCTCAGCGGCACGCCCATCGAGAACCGGCTCGAGGAGCTGTGGAGCCTGATGCACTTCACCAACCGGGGCCTGCTGGGCGGGCGCAAGGCGTTCGAGGAGCGCTGGTCCCGGCCGGTGTCGGAGAACCAGAAAGGCGCCGCCGAGGCCCTGCGTGCGCGAATCCGCCCCTTCGTGATGCGAAGGCTCAAGCGCGACGTGGCGCCTGAATTGCCACCGCGCACGGAGGCCGTGCGGCACGTCACCCTCACGGAGCAGGAGCGCGCCGTCTACGACGCGGTCCACGCCGCGACGCGCGAGGAGGTGGTGTCGCAGTTGGAGGAGGGCGGCAGCGTGCTGAAGGCGCTGGAGGCGCTGCTGCGGCTGAGGCAGGCGGCCTGTCATCCGGCGCTGGTGCCGGGGCAGCAGGCGAGGACGTCATCGAAGGTGCAGGCGCTGGTGGAGGCGCTCGGCACTGCGGTGGCGGACGGGCACAAGGCGCTGGTCTTCTCGCAGTGGACGTCGATGTTGGACCTCATCGAGCCCGCGCTGAGCGACGCGGACATCGGCTTCATCCGCCTGGACGGCAGCACTGCGAACCGGGGCGCGGTGGCGGCGTCCTTCCAGGACGAGAAGGGAGCGCCCGTGATGCTCATCTCGCTGAAGGCGGGAGCGACGGGGCTCAACCTGACGGCGGCGGACCACGTCTTCCTGGTGGATCCGTGGTGGAACCCGTCAGTGGAAGCGCAGGCGGCGGACCGCGCGCACCGCATCGGGCAGCAGCGCCCGGTGATGGTGTACCGGATGGTGTCCCAAGGCACGGTGGAGGAGAAGATCCTCCTCTTGCAGGAGAAGAAGCGAGCCCTCTTCGAAGCCGCGCTCGGAGGTGCCGAGGGAGGAGGCGCCGCGCTCACGCGAGCGGACCTCATGCAGCTCTTGAATTGAGGCCATTCCGCGGCGGGGTGGAGGGCGGCAGCCCCCTCCCCCGCCGTGCCTGCGTGGGGCCTGTGACGCTGAACGTCACGCGGAGCATGTGCATCGTCTCGGAGGACGAACTTCAATCCGAGAGGGAGTCACAGCATGCCAGCATCCATTCCCGAAAAGATGAGGGCCGCGGCGCTCGACCGCTTCGGCGGCCCGGAGGTCCTGGGCATCAAGACCGTCTCCGTGCCCACCTGTGGCGACGATGAAGTGCTTGTGCGCGTCGCGGCGGCGGGAATCGGTGCCTGGGATTGGATGGAGCGCGAGGGCCAGATGGCCGAGATGATTCCAGGCGGCCCGAAGTTCCCCTACGTGCCCGGAGCCGACGGCGCGGGAGAGATCGCCGTGGTGGGCAAGAACGTGAAGGACTTCAAGGTCGGCGACCAGATCTACGGCTTCGCGTTCTTGAGCAACAAGGGAGGCTTCTACGCGGAGTACGTCGCCGTGAAGGCGGACCAGGCGGCGAAGGTGCCCAAGGGGTTGAAGGTGGAGCAGGCGGCGGGGCTCGCCGCGGACGGCCTCACCGGGCTCCTGGGCCTGGAGGAGCACCTCCAGCTCAAGTCAGGGCAGAAGCTGCTCGTCTTCGGCGCCAGCGGAGGCATCGGACACATCGTCGTGCAGCTCGCGAAGAGGCTGGGAGCGAAGGTGCTGGCGGTCGCGTCCGGACAGGACGGCGTGGAGCTGGCACGGAGGCTGGGAGCGGACGCGGTCGCGGAGGGCCACCAGGAGGACCTGGAGAAGGTCTGCCGGGACTTCGCGCCAGACGGCTTCGACGCGGCGCTGGTGCTGGCCCGGGGAGACGCCGCCGAGCCCCTGCTCCGCAACGTCCGCAAGGGAGGGCGCATCGCCTACCCGAACGGCGTGGAGCCGGCGCCCAAGGGCCCGGAGGGAGTCGAAACCAAGGCCTACGACGGCATCCCCAACCCCCAGGTGATGAAGCGGCTCAACGAGCTGATTGAAGCAGGGCCGTTCCACCTGGAGATTGGCCGCCTCTACGCGCTGGAGGAAGCCGCGAAGGCCCAGCAGGAGGTGCTCAAGCATCACCTGGGCAAGTACGCGATGAAGATCCAATGACGCTCAATGCGGTCCAGTGTCATCCGTGGGGGTGCTGAGCATCCGCACCGCCACGGAGCGGCACTCCGAGCAGACGACCCCGGTGCGCTCCCAGTGCACCTGCGCCTCCAGCTCACCGGGGTCCGCGGAGCCTTCATCCAGGCGACGGACCAGCGCCGCGAGCGCCTCCGCCGGATTGCCCTCCAGGTCATCCGAAGGGTCGAGCAGGTCCTGCTCCCCTTCCAACACCAGACTGAAGCGGTAGTAGACGGCGTGCGCGGCGATGACGCGTCCGCACGTCGCACAGGTCTTCGCTTGCGGTCCCGTCATGACGACAAGGATAGCGGCGAAGAAGTCTTGCCGCTCGAACGAAAGCCAGACACCTGACGCGCATGCACTTGCACGAGCCGGGGCTCGAACCCGGACGACCCTTGCGAGTCAGCGGATTTTAAGTCCGCTGCGTCTGCCAGTTCCGCCACTCGTGCGTCGTCCTGTTGGCACCCCCAGCTCCGTGCCCCACCGTATCCGGGCATGGAACCTACCAGATGCGAGAGGCGCCACGCAGCAAGAGCGGTTCCAGGATGGCGGAAAAACCGCGCCTGTTCACAGCGCGGCGGAGGCGCGTCCCAGGCCCTCGGCCACGGAGGTGAAGGCATCGCGGGTGCGCACGCGGCTCTCCCCGAAGCGTTCAATGTAGAGCCGGCGCACGGCGGGGATCTGCGAGGAGCCACCCGTGAGGAAGACCGCGTCCACCTCTCCGGCGCCCGCGCAGCGCTCCAGCAGGCCCTCGGTCACCTGGCGCAGTTCCTGAAGCAGCGGCTCGCTGGCGGCCTCGAAATCGGCCCGGGTGATGCGCTCGCGCAGCTGGATGCGCGCTTCGTCGAACTCCAGCACCGTCTCGTCCTCGGACGACAGCCGCACCTTGGCGGCCTCGATGGCCCGGAAGAGGCGGTAGCCCAGGTTCTCCATGACGAGGTCATACAGCGCCTTCGCCTCGTCGGGCTTGTCACTGGAGACGAGCATCAACTCCAGCACCTCCTGGGTGGCCTTCTTGCGGATGAATGACATTTCATGCCAGGAGAGCAGCTTGGCCATGACGTGCTGGGGCACGGGCAGCCGCTTGTCGCTCACGCCTCGCACCCGGTAGGTCGAGCCCGCGCCAAAACGCGGCAGCAGCGAGTGGCGCATGATCTCCGCGTCGAAGCGGTCACCGCCGATGCGCACACCGGTGGAACCAATCACATCCATCTTGCGGTCCGGCAGGCCTCGTCGCGAGGGCCCCAGCCGCATCAGCGTGAGGTCCGTGGTGCCGGCGCCGAAGTCGGCCACCAGCACCAGCTCGTCCTGGGTGAGCTGGGCTTCGTAGGAGAGCGCCGCGGCGATGGGCTCGATCAGGAACTGGACGTGGGTGAAGCCCGCGAGTTCCGCGGCGCGGCGCAGGCGCTGCTCGGCGAGCGCATCCGCCTCGGGGTCCGAGGAGAAGAGCGCGGGGCGGCCGAGCACGACACGCTCGGGAGCCCCGCCCATGTGGGGCGCCGCGGCCTCGCGCACCCGGCGCAACAACAGCGCCGCCAGCTCCTCGATGAGCCAGGTGCGCTCGTGAATCTGCGTGGCGCGGAAGGAGGTGCTGTGAAGGAAAGACTTCACGGACTGGATGAAGCGGCCCGCGGGGTCGTCCAGGTAGCGCGAGATGGCGGGGGCCCCCGTGTACGCCTCGCGCTCGTCCTCGGGAAAGAAGATGACGGAGCGGTAGAGGCGCGGGTCGCTGTAACCGGTAGAAACGGGCAGCACCCTTCCGTCAGGAAGGGCGAGGGCCGAATTGCTGGTTCCGAAGTCGAGTCCACAGACAGGCATAGGGCTCTTCCTCTACGTGCAAATCGCGGAGATGGATAGCGCCGAGTGCCGGTCCAACCCAGGCTCCAGTGCAGAGCCCGGATCCTCCCCCGGCCGCTCAAAGAACGGCGAGAATCTCGATCTCGACGTCGGGCTCGGAACAGCTGTCGCCCGGCACCTCCATGCGGGCGCCCGCCTTGCGTCCGATGAGCATCGAACCCGAACCCAGCCCACCCCGGTTGAAGACAATCTCGGTGCCGGCATAAGCGAAGGGCTTGTCCGTCTCCGAGGGAGGCGTGATCCACCGCCACTCCACGGCGTTCTCCCGCTCGTCCATGAAGCGCACCTGGACCAATGCCCCCACGTCGATGGGCTCATCCGCCTGGAAGAGCCGCAGGCGCGAATTCCTCGCGGCCTCCAGCCCCAGGAGGAGCGTCTTGCGCCGCGCCTCCATGCCCTTCTCCAGAAAGGGACGGTTGTTCTCGCTCATCGTGGCCAGCAGGCTGTCGCGCTCCGCCTCGAGCCCCTCGAGCAGCGACTGGAATCGCTCGCCCCGCATCCCATGAATCTGGGTCTTGTCCTCGGAGGTCAATCTCTTCGCACTCATTTCAGGCACCCCATGTCTTGTATCAAGATGATTCCGCGTGTCCTCATCACCGCCGCGCCCCAGACACCTCACGTGACGAGCGGACGGCCTCCGTGAGCGGCAACTTCCAACCAGGAATGACGCTCGTCGCGCTCGTGGTGTCGAGGTGGCTCGCGATCTGGTAGAGGCGCCGCGCGTCCGGCAAGGGGACACTGAAGCGGTCGCGCAGGTAATACGGCGGGATGGCCTGATAGTGCAGCCGTGCGCGCACCCGCGCGTGGAGGGAGATGGCGGAGAGTGGCACGTGGTAGCTCACGACGTCACAGCCACAGGCGGCGGAGCCATCGGCGGGGTAGTCGGGATCGCCGTCGACCCCGTGCGGCGCGAGCCCCTCTGGCAGCTTGCCATTCTCCAGCAAGGGCTCGAAGTTGGACTTCCAGCCCGTTGGCAACAGCCGGTTGTCCTTGAGCGGTTGGTAGAGCCCCAGGAAGCTCGTGGTCAGCTTGCCGTTGGAATCCGCGATGCGCTCCTCGTAGATTTGCACCTCGTCCTCGCGGGTGATGACCTGGTGGTGGGGCTCGGGCGCGAGGGTGTCCAGCTCACTCGCGAGCACCTCGCCGTCATGCCCGATGATGGCGCCAGCGCCGTTGGTCCGGCCCGAGGCCCACAGCGTCCCGCCGCTGTCATCCTCGATGGAGACCTCGAGAAAGGCGCGGCGGAAGGCCACGCCCGAGGGCAGCTTGTGCCCGGCCTTGTTGGTGACCTTGACGGTGAAGTCGAGGTGGTCTCCGTTCACCGTGGGCACGCCGATCTCGACGGCCGCCGAGGCATCGGCGAAGGCGCGGCCGCTCACGAGCGCGGTCTTCATCTGCAGGCGCGTCGGCTCGCCGTGCTGGTTGGACATGTAATCGTAGTCGGCGAGGCCGAACACACGCGGGGCCTGCGCGAACATGCTGAGCGCGAACAGGTTGATGCCGTTGAGCTGGTGGCGCGAATAGGGCGTGCGCTCCACGAGATCCACTCCCATGTGCACGTCAGGTGCGCCCGGGATGCTCGCCGTCGGGAAGTCGGAGTCCTCGATGCTCGCGATCTTCTTCTTGAGCGGACTGCCAGCGAAGCTCTTCGGCATATGGCAGTCCTGGCAGCGTTGCGGCGTCGCGCCAGCGTGCCCCTCGTCCTTGATGAACGCGTCGTTCACCCGATAGCTGCTGTTGCGCCACTCGAGGAACGTCGCCTGCTCGAAGAAGAAGCGCTCGTTGGTGCAGGAGCCGACCTTGCGCACGGGCAGCTTCACCACATGGCACGAGCCACAGAGCGCGGAGCTCTTCACCACCTGGCTCCGATCGCCCTCCCCCGACGGCGTCTTGCCTAGCGCGCGCTTCATCGGATCGGCACGTACATCCGCGGAGAACGGCCCCTGCACGTCATCCGCCGCGGTCGGCGTCCAGTTGCCCGTGTAGCTGGCGGGCGTCCCCAGGTCCTTGCCACTCATCTGGTGGCACACCGAGCAGGAGACACCGTCGCGCGCGAGTGCGCCGTATTTGCCGTCGGGGGCATCGGCGAGCGCGGAAACCATGGCGTGGTCGAACTTGCGTGAAGGCGCGTCCAGGCGCAGCTGCCGCTGACCAGCGGGGCCGTGACAGCTATAGCAGAGGTCGGTGATGTCCTCGGCGCAGGACTCCCGGTGGTGGGCCTCCCACTCGCGCTGGGCACGGAAGATGGGATCGCGTCCCGCCAGGCCCATCATCGAAGCCGACCATTCGCCATAGGACGAGACATCGGCATAGCGGGGTGTTCCATCGGCCAACTCGCCGTCGCGCGCCAGCAACGAGCCGGCACCCGCCAGCCCCTGCGCGATGTGGCCGACTCCCGAGTGGCAACTCCAGCATTGATCCGAGGTGAGGAAGGTGTCCGGCTGATGCTGGGCCGCCTTGGCGAAGACATGATCGAAGAAGCGCGGGATGTCCTCGGACGGCGCGCTCTCGTCGGCGGGAAGGCCGTATTGCGCGACGAATTCCGGATTGGCGCCGCCGAGTGCCGGGGGAATCGTGTCACGATCCGGATGAGGCGCGATGTAAGTGCTGGCAGGCTTGTTCTTGTAGTCGTCGTAGTGGTTGTCGGGATTCTGGGCATCGGCCTCGCGCCAGACGCGGCGATAGTCATAGATCGTCTGGGTGCGCGCGCGCGTGCCGCCGGTGCTCGCCGGCAGGTGCGTGGTCTGCGCGAAGGTGAAGTCACGCTGCGATGCGTGGCAGCGCAGGCAGACCTGATAGCCGAAGCCGTTGAAGGGACGGCAGTTGTCGAGGCGAAGCGTCTCCGACGAAGTCCACGCCAGCGGAGGTCTGCTGCACGCGACCACCCCGTGGCGCACTTCATCCTGGGCGATGTCGCTCCAGAACCAGCCATCGCGCGAGTCCTGGGGCCGGCGGATCATCGGCTGCCAGGCCACCAGCTTGAACACGCCGCCCTCCTCCTTGGCCTCGCCAATCGGCCGGAAGGTCTCCTTGATGATGATCGCCTGCTCGGGAACCTCTTTCTCTGGACGGCCTCGCTGGAGCCAGGCGCTCACCTCGGGGGAGTACCAGACACGCACCCAGCCGTGCGAACTCCCCTGGGTGGGTGTGCCCGTGAGGTGGACACCGTCCTCCCCACTCCAGCCGGGCAACTTGTAACACTGCCGCTCGAGGAAGGCCCGGAGCCGGTTGTTGAGCCCGGCCTCAAGCGGCAGATGCGGCGCCTCGAAGCTTGCGGGAGGCTGAGATGCGGTGATGGTCGCCGCGTCCTCGAACAGCGCCGCATGCAAGCCGCGACACTCCTCGGCGGTGCCGGGACTGTAGCCAGGCTCGTGGTCTGAAGGCACGGGGTCGGAGGAAGGGCTCGGGCTGCGGCAACCCATGAACAGCAGCACCAGAAAGACGAACTTCCTTGAGTGGATCGTCATCCCATCAACACTAGCGCACTTGGAGGCATGAGCGGATGGATTGGACAGACACAGCCTGAGGGGGCGCGGCCTGCACGGGTGCAGCAGCCGGGGCGATGAGTCCATTCCAACCTGGCCGCCTCCTCATTTAACCCTGACGGCAATATCCACAACAATCGAATCAATGCCTGACGCTCCGCGTCCAAGCCACCCGTCACCCTGGCGAGCCTTGCCCCCCCCCCACGCCAAGCTATTGACACGGTTCGCTTACCATGTTCAAAACCGGACATGGCAGAAAGTCCAGTCAAAATCGATAGATCGGTCGAAACTGGCGCCCCCAACGGACCTGCCTTTGAGAACACTCTCAAGGCCCTGGTGCGGGACAGGAAGCTCTCCTCGGAGGTCCTGAGTGCGCTCTTGGAGGGATTGCGCAGTCGGCCCGAGCGGGCGC
Source organism: Corallococcus sp. CA049B (assembly GCF_003611685.1). Taxonomy (NCBI): domain Bacteria; kingdom Pseudomonadati; phylum Myxococcota; class Myxococcia; order Myxococcales; family Myxococcaceae; genus Corallococcus; species Corallococcus sp. CA049B. Next base: position 44,099 of record NZ_RAWC01000052.1, read on the forward strand.
AGCAGGCCCCACCGCCGTGCGAGATCGCGGTCGCGGGTATTGGCTGCCGACTTCCCCCCGATATCGACTCACCCGCTCGGCTCTGGGAGGCCCTGCGCACGGGTCACAGCGGTATCCGGGAGACGCCTCCAAGCCGCTGGGACGTGGAAGCCTACTACGATCCCAATCCTGACCGGCCCGCAAAGACGTACACGAAGTACGGCGGGTACCTTGACCGCATCGACGAATTCGACCCCGCGTTCTTCGGCATCTCGGCCCGTGAGGCGGCCGACATGGACCCGCAGCACCGGCTGCTGTTGGAGGTCGTCTGGGAAGCAATCGAGGACGCGGGCCTTCCCATTGAGCGGCTGAGGCAGCTCAAGACCGGTGTCTTCATCGGGATGAGCACAGACGACTATTACCAGCTCACCGTGGACGACCGCCGGCTCGATCAGCTGACCGCCTACACGAGCCTGGGAACCAGCCGCAGTGTCAGCGCGGGCCGCATCTCCTATCTCCTGGGCTTCAATGGCCCGACACTGCAGGTTGACACGTCCTGTTCGTCCTCACTGGTGGCGCTCCACCTGGCCGCGCAGAGCCTGCGCACGGGCGAGAGCGACATCGCCATCGTGGCGGGCGTCAACCTCATCCTCTCCCCCCTCAATCCCATCCTTCGCAGCCGCATCAGCGCGCTGTCGCCCACGGGCGTCTGCCGGGCCTTCGATGACTCCGCCGACGGCTTCGTCCAGGGAGAGGGAGTCGCCGCGGTCGTGCTCCGGCGGCTGCCGGAGGGCAAGGCTCATCAGGGCCGCGTCCGTGCCCTCCTGCGCGCCTCCGCCAGCAACCACAACGGCGGCGGCAATGGTCTCACGGCCCCCAATGGCAAGGCGCAGCATCAGCTCCTCGGAGACACCCTCAAGGCGGCGCGGCTCGGCCCGAACGATATCGACTACCTGGAGGCACACGGCACGGGCACCCGCCTGGGCGATCCGATCGAGGTCGAGGCCATCGCCGCCGCCTATGCCGGCCGCACCACCCCGCTGTTCGTCGGCTCGGTGAAGACCAACTTCGGCCACCTGGAAGCCGCCGCGGGCCTCTTGGCCTTCATCAAGACGGCGCTGGCCGTGGAGCATGGCGAGATCGCGCCTCAGCTCAACTTCTCCACGCCCAACCGGGAGATCGACTGGGAGCATGTCCCGGTACGGGTCGCGGATCGTCTCCTTCCCTGGCCGAGCACGGGGCGGCCCCGGCGCGCCGCGGTGAGCTCCTTCGGCATCAGCGGCACCAACGCCCACTGCATCCTGGAGCAGGCCCCCGCGGAGCCGGAAGAGGACGCGGCCCCCGCGGAAGATGAGCCGGTGTGCATCGCGCTGTCGGCCAAGAACGACGCGGCGCTCAAGGAGCTGGCCCAGCGCCATGCCTCGGCCCTCGCCTCCGGCTCCGCTTGCCCTCGCGACTGGGCCTACAGCACCTGCACCGGCCGCGCCCTCTTCCGCGAGCGCGGCGCCGTCGTGGGCCGCTCCTCCCAGCAGCTCGCCCAGGGCCTGCTCGACCTCGCCTCCGGCCGCCTCTCCTCCTCCGTCCTGCGCGGCAGCGCCCCCTCCTCCGGCCGCCCCCGCCTCGCCTTCGCCTTCAGCGGCCAGGGCGCCCAGTACGCCGGCATGGGCCGCGCCCTCTACCAGCGCTTCGCCTCCTTCCGCTCCGCCTTCGACGAGCTGGCCGCCCTTCACCGCGACTCCTCCGCCGGCCAGTCCCTCACCTCTCTCGTCTTCGACTCCCCAGACGCCGCCCTGCGTGACACGGGCCTGGCCCAGCCCTCCCTCTTCGCCTTCCAGTACGCCCTGAGCCGCCTCTGGCTCAGCCTCGGCGTCTCCCCCTCCGCCCTCATCGGCCACTCCATTGGCGAGTACCTCGCCGCCCACCTCGCCGGCGTCCTCTCCCTTCACGACGCCTACCTCCTGGTGCTCGCACGCTCCCGCGCCATGGCCTCGCTGCCTCCCGGCGGCTCCATGCTCTCCGTCCTCGCCAGCACCTCCCGCCTCGCCCCCTTCCTC
>NZ_RAWC01000053.1:0-44725 GCF_003611685.1 Corallococcus sp. CA049B
GGCTCGGGGCAGGGGACGCCGCGGGCGTCCGGGGTGACTCCGTGCAGGCCAGGCAGGCAGCGAGGAGACAGGCGGATAGCAGGGGAGCGCGGTTCATGTCCCCGGGTCTAGTCCATGGCAGGTCGGGATTGCGTGCTTGCGTCGTCTGGGGACTTCGGTTACTCCTCCGGCATCGGAAAGCGGTTCTGCGCGATTAGCTCAGCTGGATAGAGCGTTGGCCTCCGGAGCCAAAGGCCGCAGGTTCGAATCCTGCATCGCGCGCAGAGACAAGGGCCCGGGATTGTTGGGGATTTTTCCCAATAATCCCGGGCCCTTCGTCGTTTCCGGCCGGGCCTTGCTGCAAGGAGGCAGCAAACGGAATGGCTGCCGCACCGGAGCTTCCGGTCGCTGGGCAGTGCCTCCCGCCAGGCAGGGGGCCATGGTGAGCACCCACGTCGTGCGTTCACCGCTGCTGGTCAGATCGACTGCCGATACCCGAAGAACTCGTGGTCTTCGTTGTAGCCGCCCTGCCCGCCGCCGACCTCGGAGTAGTCGGCTACGAACTCGATGCCGGCGATCCACTTCACCTGCTTGAAGCCGAGCTGGACCTCGTTGCGAAGGCGAAGCGGCGCCCCGTGACCGTAAGACAGTGGTTGGCCGTTCATGTCGTAGGCCAGCATCGTCAGGTGGTAGCTCATCTGCTTGATGGGGTGCGCGTCATAGTAGAGGCCCTGGTCCGGACCGTCGCCGAGCGAATAGAACACCACCCACTTCGCTTCCGGCTTGGGCTTGACCAGGTCGAGGACGGTCTGCATCGAGACGCCACCCCATTTGGCGACGCCCGACCATCCCTGGATGCAGAAGTGTTGGGTGATCTGCTCGTGGTACGGCAGGGCGCGCAGCTCGGCCAGGCTCAACTCGACCGGCTTCTCGACGAGTCCGCCGACCCGGAGCCGATAGCTCGCGAACTGGCCATTGAAGAGTGCCCGGTACTCGGCCGACTCGGGATACTTGCCGTTGTGCCAGAAGTACGGGGAGATGTCGTTCTCCGAGTATTCACCGGGTTTCGCATCCGCATGCTCGAACAGTCGCTGCACCGGGCCGATCAGGGCGAAGCCGATCCGCTGCACCCAGCGCGGATGTCGCAGGGTCACGGGGGTCGCGGCGACCCAAGCGACCGTGACCACCACCATCGACGCCGCGAACATTCCGAACCCGACCCAGTCGCCGCTGTCGACCCCAGCGTAGATGTGGTTCAAGTTCCGCAGCGCGCCGGTCGTGAAGACCAGGGTGACGTGAACGACGATGAAGAGGAGGAACCAGCAGAGGACGAGGAAGTGCAGCGAGCGAGCCATCTGGATGCTGAGCCGCTTGCTGACGCGCCTGAACCGGGTGGAGAGCGCGGGTGACATGCCCAGCCCGGTCACGAGGGCGAGCGGCGCGGCCACGAAGACGGTGATGAAATAGGCGATGGCCTGCAGCCCGTTGTATGCGGCCCAGCCGTTGTCGACAGGCCAATCGAGCGACAGGTACTGGAGGAGGACCGACGCGGCATCGGGGAAGACCTGCCAGCTCGTCGGGACGAGCCGACGCCATTCTCCCGTCGAAAACAAGAGGACGTAGAAGACGATCCCGTTGGCGAGCCAGAGCATGTCGACACCGAGGTGCCACCAGCGTGCCAGCCCAATAGAGTGGCGGATGCCCGGCAGCCCGAGGTGTTTCGGCAGGGTGATGGAGTCCTGCTTGGCGGTCCAGAGTGGGACGTCAGGCACCTTCTTCTGCATGCGGAGCCACTCTCGCCCGGGCGTCGAGTGCCGCGTCCAATACAGCCGGGGATGGTCGGCCAGGATCTGCAGCCCAGCCCGGATGATGAAGATCAGGAAGAACAAGTTCAAGAAGTGCTGAACGCGCAGCCAGACCGGCATCGCGGTGGTGAAGCGGGTGGCGAAGCCGGTCCCCGGGTGTCGGAGGATGAACTGCTGGACCTCCGGCATCGTGCGGAGCCCCTTCGCCACGGAGATCGCCGCGATCAAGGCCACGAAGCAGAGCGGGATCATCCAGAGCAGGTTGAACCAGCGGTTCGCGCCAATCCGTACCCGTGGCGCGATCCCGAAGGCGGCGGGGAGGGAGCCCGCCCAGGTCTCGGGATCGACGACCTCCTCTCCCGCGGTGAGCCGCGTTCGAAAGTCGCGCACGGCGTCGGGTGTCACCCCATTTTCGTCCATGTGGAGCGTCCCGGTCGGCTGTACGCCGGAAGGGCTGCGCCGTTTCACCATTACGGTTCGCTCACGGAGTCGTTGGTGCGGTCGGGCGTGGACCGCCGCCCGTCGGCCAGCTTCGCCCGGCTCCAGTCACGGCTCGTGCGCGCAATGGTGTCGATGCTGATGGATTTGGGGCACGCCGCCTGGCACTCCCCGTGCCAGCTGCAGTTGCCGAAGCCCTCGTCGTCCATCCGCGCCACCATGGCGAGCGCCCGGCGCGCGCGCTCCGGCTGCCCCTGCGGCAAGAGGCCCAGATGAGAGAGCTTGGCCCCGACAAAGAGTGCCGCCGATGCATTGGGGCAGGCCGCGACGCAAGCACCACAGCCGATGCAGGCCGCGGAGTCCATCGCTGCGTCAGCGCCTTGCTTCGGGACCATCGCGCTGCTTGCCTCGGGGGCAGCCCCTGTCGGAACCGAGATGAAGCCGCCAGCGGAGATGATCCGATCGAAGGCGCTCCGGTCCACGATCAGGTCCCTGAGCACCGGGAACGCCCGCGCTCGCCACGGCTCGATCACGAGCTCCTCACCATCGGAGAAATGACGCATGTAGAGCTGACAGACCGTCGTACCCCCGATGGGGCCGTGCGCCGCGCCGTTGATCATGACGCCGCACGAGCCGCAGATCCCCTCGCGGCAGTCGCTCTCGAAGGCGACTGGCGCTTCTCCCTTGGACGCGAGCTGCTCGTTCAGGGTGTCGAGCATCTCCAGAAAGGACATATCGGGCGTGATCCCCCCGACCTCGTAACGGCTGAAGGCCCCCTCGGACTGAGGGTTCTTCTGCCTCCAGAGCTGTAAAACGAAGTTCACGTCGAGCCCCTTTCTCTCGAAAAGCGTGTCACGTCGCAGCGCGCCTGGCGCCCCATGAGCAGGCGGACGCGAACGCTCCGTTTCCGCGATCCACGCGGCCCTTGCCTGTCTTCAGGCTCCCCACCCACCGTGCCCATGCCTTGCGTAGCGGCATGCTGCCCCCTCTCTCAACGTGAAGTTCGAAGTCGGCGAGGAGCGGTGGTCACGGCTTGGGGCCCGTTCTCACTTGTAGGTCCTGGTGGAGGGTGGGACCGCCTCGAACGAGAGCGGCTCCTTGTGGAGGACCGGTGGCCTGCCCCCGTCCTGGTGCTCCCACACCGCGACGTGGGCGAAGTGTTGGTCGTCGCGTCGCGCCTCGCCGTCGGGCGTCTGGTGCTCCTCCCGGAAATGCGCGCCGCAGGATTCGTCTCGCTCGAGCGCGTCGCGGCACATCAGCTCCGCGAGCTCGTAGTAGTCAGCGAGGTGCCCGGCGCGCTCCAGCGACTCGTTCAGTGTTTCCCCGGTATCGGGTAGCCGGAGATCGCGTTCGAACTCGCTCCGCAGCACGGGGATTCGCTCGAGCGCCGCCGAGAGTCCGCGCTCGCTGCGTGCCATGGCACAGTGCTCCCAGAGGAGGGCGCCGAGCTCCCGGAAGTGATCCTCCACGGTCCGCGTGCCTCGCGAGGCGATGAGGCGATCGAGCTTCGCCCTGGCGCCGCGCTCCGCATCCCGGAACGCCGAGTGCTCCGGGTCGAGTGGTGAGGGCCCGGCGCGCGCCAACCCGGCGGCGATCGTGTTCGGAACGATGAAGTATCCATCGGCGAGCCCCTGCATGAGGGCGCTCGCGCCCAGGCGGTTTGCCCCGTGGTCGGAGAAGTTGGCCTCGCCAAGAACGTACAGGCCCGCAAGCGTGCTCCGCAGATCGTAGTCCACCCAGAGGCCGCCCATGGTGTAGTGGACCGCCGGGTAGATTCGCATCGGCACGCGGTATGGATCCTCGCCAGTGATCCTCTCGTACATCTCAAGCAGGTTTCCGTAGCGCTCGCGGATTGCACTCTTGCCGATACGGCGCAGCGCCTCGTCGAGATCGAGGTAGACGCCACGTCCGCCCGGACCCACGCCCATCCCCTCGTCGCAGACCTCCTTCGCCGCGCGCGAGGCGATGTCCCGAGGTGCCAGGTTGCCGTAAGTCGGGTACCGCCGCTCGAGGTAATAGTCTCGCTCGTCGTCCGGGATGTCGCACGGAGCGCGCCGGTCCCCTTTGCGCTTCGGCACCCAGACTCGTCCGTCGTTGCGGAGCGATTCGCTCATCAGCGTCAGCTTCGACTGGTGGGGGCCGCTCGCCGGGATGCAGGTGGGATGGATCTGCGTGAAGCACGGATTCGCGAAGCCGGCGCCCCTGCGATGCGCACGCCAGATCGCGGTAGCATTGGACCCTCGCGCGTTCGTCGATAGATGGTAGACGTTGCCGTAACCTCCGGTTGCGAGGATCACCGCATCGCCGGCGAACGAGCCAAGTGCTCCGGTCAGCAGATCGCGCACGACGATCCCTCGCGCCCGGCCATCCGCGACGACGAGATCGAGCATCTCGGTTCTCGCGTGCATGCGCACCTGTCCAGACTGCACTTGCCGCTCGAGCGCCTGGTACGCGCCAAGGAGGAGTTGCTGCCCGGTTTGACCGCGCGCGTAGAAGGTCCGCGAGACGAGCGCGCCCCCGAACGAGCGTGTCGCCAATGTTCCCCCGTACTCACGGGCGAACGGAATCCCCTGGGCCACGCAATGGTCGATGATTTGATTGCTGACCTGGGCGAGCCGGTAGACGTTTGCCTCTCGCGAGCGAAAGTCGCCGCCCTTGAGCGTGTCGTAGAAGAGCCGCCAGATGCTGTCCCCGTCGTTGCGGTAGTTCTTCGCGGCGTTGATGCCGCCCTGCGCGGCGATGCTGTGCGCGCGTCGCGGCGAGTCCTGGAAGCAGAAGCAGTGCACGCGATAGCCGAGCTCGCCGAGCGAGGCCGCCGCGGAGGCTCCCGCCAGGCCTGAGCCGACCACGAGGATGGTGTACTTGCGGCGGTTGCTCGGCCCGACGAGGTGCCCTTCACGCAGGCGCTGGTCCCACTTGGCAGGCAGCGGTCCTTCCGGGATCTTGGCGTTGAGCTCCATGACTAGCGCACCCACCCGAGCCAGACCGCGAGCGGAATGCTCGTGAAGCCACCCCAGAGAAGCAGGGCCAGGAGCCACGCGACTGGCCGACGCTTCGGTTGGGGCGAGGGCCTCGACACCCCGAGGCTACGCAAGGACGCCCATGCTCCGTGCCAGACGTGCAACCCGACGAGCACCATGGCGCCGAGATACGCCGCCGCGACCCAGCCCACGCTGAATCCCCCGACCACGTTGCGATACACGTCGTGTTCGTTGAATGGCACGGGCTCGATGATTCCGGCGGTCAGGTGCAGGATGTGGAACACGATGAATCCGCCGAGCCCGAGGCCGGTGAGCCGCATCGTGCGAGACGCTACCGTGGCGGAGCGCCGGGCCACGCGGCGGTAGCGCACCGGACGCGCGCGCCGGTCCCGCGCCCAGAGCAGCACGGCGGCGCCGACGTGGATGACCGCGGAGAGGAGAAGCACCGCGCGGGCCACCCACAGGAGCAGGGGTTCGCGGACGAGGAACGCAGAGTACGAATTGAGCGCCGTGGAGCCTTGGTAGACGAGCAGATTGCCGAGCAGATGGAGGACGAGAAACGTGACGAGCACGACGCCGGTCACGGCCATCAGCACCTTCAGCCCCACCGTCGTCCGCCAGCGGCGCTGGCTCACCGAGGCGCCGGCGGCGGGCGCCGCGTCATGGGGTGGCCCTTCGGCGGGTTCGTCGAGCGTCCTCATTCCGTCCGCCCCTTCGCGGAGGGCCGTCGCCCATCTCGGAGTCGCAGGATTCGAATGCTCACCCGCAAACGCGAGACGTCTCCGATGCCACCCCTTTCGAGCAGGGGCGACGAGAAGTACGTACGCAAGCCTCCCGGAGGGAGCTCCAACGGCTGGCGCAGATGGATCATCGCGCTCCTCACGAGGGCCTCCGCGGCCATGGCAGCGCCTCCATCTGCGCGCCAGGGCGTCCCGGTGCAAGTCCATTACCCGCGAAGTCCCAGAACTGCACACGGCTCAGGTGCTGCGGGGTGGCCTGTCGAATACAAGCACCTGGCAACGAGGAAGAAGGCATCCCGCTGGAGGTACTCCGCGCACTTCGGTCTGGAGGGCGGGCAAGGTCCGGCTCGGTGAGGGGCAGGCCTGAGCGCTCCGGCTACCCGGAGGGTTCGCATCCGCCGCTCAGACGCCCGTCACCTGGCGGATGAACGCGAGCATCCGCGAGCACGTCGTGTCCAGGTCCATGTGCGCCTCGGCCATGCGGCGGGCCTCCCGTCCCATGGCCTCCAGTGTCGCCGGGCGCTGCAACAGCGCGTCCAGCATGTGCGCCAGCGCCGTGTAGTCCCCCGCCGGCACGATGCGCCCGTCCACGCCGTCGCGCACCAGCTCGCCCACGCCGCCCGCGGGCGTGGACAGCACCGCCAGGCCCGCGGCCTTCGCCTCCGCGATGGCCCAGGACGACATGTCCGCCATCGTCGGCAACACGAAGAGGTCCGCCGCCTGCGCCAGGCCAATCAGCTCCGGCGAGTTCGGCTGCACGCCCACGTGGACGCGCACCCCCGGCGGCGCCTCGAAGGGCGTGGTCGTCACCAGGTCCAACCGCCAGTTCCTCCGCCGCGTCTCCCGCGCCCAGCGCAGGAGCAGCTGGCCGCCCTTGCGCCCCAGGTCGCCTCCCACGAAGAGCAGCCGCACCACGCCGTCGCGGGGCTTCTTCTCCGGCGCGGGGCGCCACAGCGTCGTGTCCACGCTGGGCCACACGACGTGCACGCTCGCGCCGGGCACGCCGTACTCCTCCACCAGCGAGCGCTTGGTGTACTCCGAGAAGGACAGCATCCCCTTCGCGATGGCGTACGTGCGCCGGTGCAGCACGTTCTTCGCCCGGCCCAGCCAGCCCGCGTGCTGCGTGCGCAGGCCGTAGTAGCGCAGGTATTCCTCCAGCCCGCTGGGCGTCGCGTCCGTGGAGATGACGCTCGGCACGCGGCGCATGAAGCCGTGCGACAGGTGCGCCAGCCGCTGCGTGTGCACCACCGCGGCCCGCACCGGCTCCCGCGAGGAGGCCTGGTTCAGCGCGACGCGGGCCCGCAGCCCTCCGCGCATCGACAGCCGCGAGCGCACCATGGGCAGGTACTCCCAGAGGTCATCCGCGTGTTCGTCGATGGGCAGCCACACCGGCGTGATGTCGGTGCGACGCCCCATGGCCCGCTTGAGGTTGTCCAGGAACACCGCGTTGCCGAGCGTCGTCTCGATGACGAACGCGATGCGTGGGGCTGAGGACTGCATCCGCTGCGCGCGCCTCCCCAGGGCCGGGGTGCCCCTCCCGGGCATATAGGTGCCCGGTGCGGCATCACCAACGGCACCCCAGGGCACCCGTCCGGATTCACACGAAGAGGAGGGACCGCTGTCACGCCTCCGACTGCACGGGCTGCTCCGGCAGGTGGAAGCGCACCTCGCGCACGCGGCGCGGCGACGCCTCCACCACCTCCAGCACCGTGCCGTCCGGCATGGTCAGCTTCGTGCCCGGCTCCGGGATGGCGCCTCCCGCGAGCGCGATGCACAGGCCCGCGACGGTGGAGTAGTCCTCGCTCTCCTCCAGCTCCAGCCCCAGCGCGCGGTTCACCTCGCGCAGGCTCGCCTCGCCCTGCACCACCGCGACGCCAGGCCCCTCGCGCCGCACCAGCTCCTCCGGCGTCTCGGACTCGCTGAGGATGTCCCCGACGAGCTCCTCCACCAGGTCCTCCACCGTCACCAGCCCCACCACGCCGCCGTGCTCGTCCACCACCACCGCAAGCTGCATCCGCCGGCGCTGCAGCTCCTTCATCGCCGCGATGGCGCGCATGGACTCCACCAGGAACAGCGGCGGGCGCAGCACGTCCTCCAGGACGATGAGGTGCCCCTCCCAGGCCACGCCCAGCAGGTCCTTGGCCACGATGTAGCCCACCACGTTGTCCAGCGTGCCCTCGTACACCGGCATCCGCGAGTGCCCGTGCTCCAGCAGCACCTGGCGGATCTCCTCGTTGCTCGCGTGCCGGCGCAGCGCGACGATGTACTCGCGCGTCACCATCACCTCGCCCAGCGTCAAGTCCCCCAGCTCGAAGGCCCGCGACGCGATCTCCCCCGCGCGCGGATCCAACGTGCCCTGCTTCGACGCCTCCTCCACCAGCTGCATCAACTCGTCCGGCGACAGGCGCGACTCGGAGAAGTTCGTCTTGTCCCCGAAGAGCTTCAGCACCACGTTGGAGCTCGCGGTGAGGAACCACACCAGGGGCCGCATCACCCACGACAGCGCCTTGAGCGGCCGGCCCAGCGTCAGCGCGTACTGCTCGGAGAAGCGCAGCGCCAGGGACTTGGGCACCAGCTCCCCCAGCACCAGCGACAGGTACGACACCATCGCGACCACCCCCGCGAACGCGACCTGGCTCGCCGTGGCCTCCGGCACGCCCAGCCCCGCCAGCACCCCCGCCAGCCGCTGCGCGATGCTCGCGCCGCCGAAGGCCGCCGCCGTGGAGCCAATCACCGTGATGCCAATCTGCACCGTGGCGAGCAGCCGCTCCGGATCATCCCGCAGCGCCGCGACGGCCTTCGCGGACTTGCTGCCCTGCTCCAGGAGCTCCTTCAGCCGCGTCTTGCGCACGGACAGCAGGCCCAGCTCGGCGCCCGCGAAGACGCCATTGGCCAGGACCAGCAAGAGGATGATGACGAGCTCCGTGACGATGGCGGACCTCCCGGCTGGACCCACCCCGCCTCGTGGCGGCGGGTGACCCCTCCCGTCCTACACCCCCAGCGATTGCAGGAGGAGCGACAATTGGTCGCGACTCGCACCCTTGGGCAGGTAGTAGTGGGGACCAGACATGAGTGCGCTGCCTACATCCTGCGCCGCCGCGGAGGTGAGGAAGACGATGCGGGGGGTGGTGGCCGCGCGTGGCAGCTTCTCCACGACCTCCAGGCCGCTCATCCCCGGCATGTTCAGGTCCAGGAGCATGACGCCGAAGCGCTCGCCCCGCTTGAGCGAGTCGAGCGCCTCCTGTCCGTCCGCTGCCTCGGTGGTCTCATAGCCGAGGTCCTCCAGGCTCACCCGGAGGAACTCCCTCCAGTCCGCGTCGTCATCCACGACCAGGACCTTCCGAGCCCCATCATCCAGCGCGAGTCGCCCCAAGCATCCTCCTGACTTGAGGAGAACCTTCCGGGGCCCCGCTGGCATTCGCGACACTTGTACCCGGGGACAGGCTCCAGCAGGCGGCCGTGCAGGCCCTAGAACAGCGCCATGCCCAGCTGGCCCACCAGGTACTGGAGGGCGGGCCTGACGTTGTGGACCGCCGTGCGCGGCCTGGCCGGCTCCGACGCCTGGCACCACGCGGGCTCGCCCACCAGCTGGCCGGCCATGTGGCTGAAGACGCGGAAGCGCCCCAGGTCCGTGCTGCTGCCCGAGTTGTAGACGCGCAAGGAGCGCTCGCCCGGGATGCCCAGGTCCGCCTCGCTGGGGATGTGCCGGTGGCCGTGCAGCACCAGGTCCGCCCGGCCGCCCACGCGCTCCAGCAGTCGGCCACCCAACGCGAGCTCCGACGCGTGGGGCAGGCCGAACTTCGTGGCGATCCACTCCGGGAAGCTCTCCAGCGGCAGCGGCATCACGTGGTGGTGCAGCAGCACCGCGACCAGCGCGTCCTTGGGCGCGTGCTCCAGCGCGCGGTCCACCTCCTCCACGACGCCTTCCGTCAGTTCGCCGTGGCTGTGGAAATAGTTGCGGTTGTGCTCACCGGTGGAGTCCACGCAGACCAGGAAGAGTCCCGCCTTCTCCACGGTGTGGACCTTGCGGCCCTCCATGAAGCCGCTGCCCACATCCTCGCCGGGCCGGTCATGGTTGCCGGGGATGAAGGTGAGGCGTCCGGTCTCCATCCAGGGAGCGAAGTGTTCACGGAAGCGCTGGAACTCGGCGTGGGATCCGCGGTGCGTGAGGTCTCCCGTCACCACCACGTGATCCACCTCCTGCGCTGTCAGTGCCTTCACCAAGGAGGACGCGGAGGCATCGCTCTCGCGGCTCATGTCCAGGTGAAGATCCGAAAGATGCGCCAGCTTCAGGGAGGGCATGCTGAAGGAGATAGGCATCGGTTCTTCGAGCGGCGAGGGTTGCTGTACGAAGGTTCGTCAAAAGTTGGGCCAGCGTCGTTCACCCCACCCCGTTGCTGGGGATCCACTCCGTCGCGGGAGTGCTCCGAGCCCGCATCGGCACCAGGCGCGTGCCTGACACCACGCGCAACCGCGTGCCGCGCCAGTCCACCGTGCGCCTGAACGCGCCGTGCCACCACGCGGCGAAGAGCAGCGCGTCCTTCACCAGAACCGCGGGCGCCGCGCGCCAGGACACCGGCTGGGGCCGCAGCGCGCGGAACACCGCCACGTCCACCCAGACCTTGCCCAGCGCCACCGCCAGCGCCGCCAGGCCCGTGAGCGCGGACGGGTGGAACACCGCGCCCAGCACCGCGAGCGGAGCCGGGTTGAGGAGCGCCTGCGCCACGTAGGTCGAGGGCGATACCGCTGTGCGGTGGATGACGCTCCAGCGCAGGTAGCGCTGGAAGAAGGCGTCCACGCTCTTGCGCAGGGACACGTTGAAGACAGGGGCGTGCGCCAGCACCACGCGCTTGCCCAGCTTGCGCGTCACCCACTGGCCAATGACGTAGTCCTCCGCCAGCACGTCCTTCACGGAGAAGAAGCCGCCCAGCGCCTCCACGTCCTCGCGGCGCAGCGCCATGGACTTGCCCACCACGATGTCCCGGTCCGCCGCGTGCTTCGCGGCGATCATCCCCGCCGCGGCGCTGGAGGACAGGTGCAGGTTGTCCAGGAGCGAACCGAAGGTCTGCTCACCCAGGCCCGCCACCGGGTGCGTCACGCAGCCCACCGTGGGGTCCTCGAAGGCCGCGGCGATCTCCTCCAGGTAGCCGTCCCCCACGCGGGTGTTGCTGTCGCTCACCACCCACAGGTCGAACCGGGCCTCGGACGACAGCGTCACCAGCTGGTTCACCTTGGGGTTGAGGCCGGGCTCGCCCTCCTGGAGCACCACGCGCATGACGTGGGGCCACTTCGCCTGCGCGGCCCGCGCCACCGCCCAGGCCGGGTCGCGCGCGTCCTTCACGCCCAGCAGGACTTCGTAGTGGGGGTAGGGCAGCTGGGCGAACCGGGCGAGGTTCGCTTCCAGGTCGTCATCCACGCCGCACAGCGGCTTGAGGATGGACAGGCCGGGCTTGTGCGTGGGGGCCGCGGGGACGGCGCGGCGGTGGCGGCGCACGAACAGCGCCTGGAGGAGGAGGGCCAGGAGACCCACTGCGGACGCGGCCAGGAGGAGGCTGGAGGCGATGAGCATGCCGCCACCCTAGAAGCCTCACAAGGCGGGACCGGGGCGGCGGGGCGGCGGGACGGCCAACTCGCCGTGACACCCCGGTGAAGCCGCCTACTCCAGGTCGCGGCTGCGCGGGTGGCGCACGTCCTTGCCGCGCACCATGTAGATGACCATCTCCGCCACGTTGAGCGCGTGGTCGCCAATGCGCTCCAGGTGCTTCGCGATGAACATCAGCGCCGTGGCCCGGCGGATGTTGCGCGAGTCCTCCATCATGTAGGCCAGAAGCTCGTTGAAGATCTTCAGGAAGAGGGCATCCAGCAGGTCATCCCCCTTGAGGACGTCCTCCGCCTTGGCCGCGTCCCCGGACACGAACGCATCCAGGGCCTTCTTGACCTGCTGCTGCGCCAGCTCCGCCAGCTTCGGCGTGTCCACGTAAGGCGCCAGCGGGGGCACCTGGTTCAGGTCCATGGCGCGCTCGGCGATGTTCACCGCCAGGTCGCCAATGCGCTCCAGGTCGGTGACGATCTTCAGCGCCGTGGTGATGAGGCGCAGGTCGGACGCGGCCGGCTGGCGCAGCGCGAGGATGCGGCGGCACAGGTCGTCGATGTCGACCTCCAGCCGGTTCACCTCGCGGTCCGCGCCCACCACCTGCTCCGCCAGCGCCGAGTCGCGGTCGGTGAGGGCGCGGGTGCTCTGCGAGATGAGGGTCTCCACCTTGGCCCCCATGGCGAGCAGCTTCTCGCGCAGGTTGCGCAGGTCCTGCTCGAATGCCTTGTCGGTGTGCGTGGCCGCCATGTCGTCCTGTTCCGTCGCGCGGGTGAGGCTCTCAGCCGAACTTCCCGGTGACGTAGTCCTCCGTGCGCTTCTCTTGGGGGTTGGTGAAGATCTGCTCCGTGGGCCCGCACTCCACCAATTCCCCCATGTAGAAGAAAGCCGTGCGGTCGCTCACGCGCGCGGCCTGCTGCATGTTGTGGGTCACGATGGCGATGGTGTACGTGGCCTTGAGCTCGTGGATGAGCTCCTCGATCTTCGCCGTGGCGATGGGGTCCAGCGCGGACGCGGGCTCGTCCATCAGCAGCACCTCCGGCTCCACCGCCAGGGCGCGCGCGATGCACAGGCGCTGCTGCTGGCCGCCGGACAGGCCCAGGGCGCTCTCGTCCAGCCGGTCCTTCACCTCGTCCCACAGCGCCGCGCCGCGCAGGGACTTCTCCACGCGCGCGGCGAGCTTCGCCTTGTCCTTGAGGCCGCCCACGCGCAGGCCGTAGGCGACGTTCTCGAAGATGGACTTGGGGAAGGGGTTGGACTTCTGGAACACCATGCCCACGCGGCGGCGCAGGTCCACCACGTCCAGGGCGCGGTCGTGGATGCTGCGGCCGTCCAGGAAGACGCTGCCGTCGTGGCTTGCCCCCGGGATGAGGTCGTTCATCCGGTTGAGCGAGCGCAGGAAGGTGGACTTGCCGCAGCCGGACGGGCCGATGAGCGCCGTCACCTTGTGCTCGGGGATGGCCAGGCTCACCTGCTTGATGGCCACCTTGCTGCCGTAGCGCAGGGTGAGCTCGCGGGCTTCCATCTTGTTGCGCGGCGTGGCGGAGGAGAGGGGCATGGGATGAAGAGCGTCAGTGTCCGGCCGCGGCCTTGCGGCGCGTGCGCGTGCGTATGAGGACCGCGACCAGGTTCAGGGCGAAGGTGAGCAAGAGCAGCACCAGCACCGTCGCGTACAGCAGCGGGCGGGTGGCCTCCACGTCCGGCGACTGCGTGGCCAGCACGTAGGTGTGGTAGCCCAGGTGCATGAACTGCGAGTTCAGGCTCGTGGGCAGGTCCGGCAGGAAGTACGCCGCGCCGGTGAAGAGGATGGGGGCCACTTCGCCCGCGCCGCGGGAGACGGCCAGCACCGCGCCGGTGAGGATGCCCGGCAGCGCGCCCGGCAGCACCACCCGCGCCAGCGTCTGCGACTGGGTGGCCCCCAGCGCGAGGCTCGCGGTGCGCTGCTCCTGGGGCACGGCGCGCAGCGCCTCCTCCGTGGACACGATGACGACGGGCAGGGTGAGCACCGCCAGCGTGAGCGACGCCCAGAGGATGCCCGGCTGGGCCCAGTGCATCTCCTCGTAGCCCAGGGCGTGGTCCAGGCCCCTGCCCACGAAGAGGATGAAGAAGCCCAGGCCGAAGAGGCCGAAGACGATGGAGGGCACGCCCGCCAGGTTCGCCACCGCCACGCGCACCGCGCGGGCCAGGAGGCTGGACGGCGGGGCGTACTCGTGCAGGTAGACCGCGGTCATGACGCCCACCGGCATCACCGCCAGGGTCATGAGCAGCGTGAGCGCCGCGGTGCCGAAGAGGGCGGGGAAGATGCCGCCGCCCATCATCCCGTCCGTGGGCGCCTGGGAGAGGAACTGCCAGGACAGGTGGCTCCAGCCGCCCCGGACGACGTCCAGGAGGATGATGGCGAGCATGGCCACCATGATGAACGCGGCCAGCCCCGTGAGCGACACGAGCGACAGGCCCACGACCTTGCGTGTGGCGTGCTTCACCCCGCACCTCCCTTGAGCCGCTGGATGACCTTCTTCGTCCACACCCCCGCGAGCATGTTCAGCACGAAGGTGAAGAGGAACAGCTCCACGCCGAGGAAGAAGAGCAGCGCGTAGTGCGGGCTGCCCACCACCACCTCGCCCATCTCCGCGGCGATGGTGGCGGACAGCGAGCGCACGGAGTCGCCCAGGTTCCAGGACACGATGGCCGCGTTGCCGGAGGCCATGAGGACGATCATCGTCTCACCGATGGCGCGCCCGAAGCCCAGCACGCACGCGGCGAGGATGCCGGGGGCCGCCGCCGGGAGCACCACCTTCCACGCCGTCTCCCAGGGCGTGGCGCCCAGCGCCAGGGACGCCTCGCGGTAGCTGCGCGGCACGGCGGTGAGCGCGTCCTCGGTCACCGTGAAGATGACCGGCACGATGGCCAGCGCCAGGCCCAGCCCCGCCACTACGGCATTGAGCCGGGACGTGAAGCCGAACACCTCCTGGAGGAAGGAGGCCATCACCATCAGCGCGAAGAAGCCCAGCACCACGGACGGGATGCCGGCGAGCAGCTCGATGGTGGGCTTGAGCACTTCACGCAGGCGGCGGGGGGCGAACTCCGCGGCGAACAGCGCGCCGAAGATGCCCAGGGGCACGGCCACCAGCATGGACACGGCCGTCGTCTTCAGCGTGCCGATGAAGAGCGGAATCATGCTGACCTTGGGCACGCCGGACACCGGCTGCCACACGTAGGCCAGGGGCTTTCCCTTCCGCACCAGCTGCGGGAGGAACATCTTGGAGAAGCTGGCCTCCTCGCGCGCCGCCGCGTCGGTCACGAGCGTCAGGGCCTCCTTCGCCACGAAGACGAGGATGAGCACCAGCGCGGCGATGCCCGTGAAGGCCACCGCGGTGATCAGCGCGGCGATGGCCTTCTCCTTCAGCTGGCGCCGGCGTGCCGCGGGCGACAGCGTGGGCAGCGCCACGGGGGGCGCGAGGTCCTGCTCCTGCATGACGGCCTGTCTATCCAACATGGGACTCCCGCGCCGGGTGACAATCGCGTGACGCCAACTACTTCACAGGGAAGTAGCCGACCTGGGTGACGATGGCCTGGCCCTCGGCGGACAGCGCGAAGTCGATGAAGGCCTTCACCTCGCCCGCGGGCGCCTTGCCCAGGTAGAAGAACAGGTCGCGCGACAGCGGGTACTTGCCGCTCTTCACGTTCTGCGCGCTGGGGGCGAAGGACTCGTTGCCCTTCTTCACCTTCAGCTCCTTGATGCCCTTGCCGTACGCGGCGCCGCCGTAGCCGATGCCGTTCTTCTCCTTGGCCACCGCGTTGACCACCGCGGCCGTGCCGGGGAGCGTCTGCGCCTCCGGGGCGAAGTCCTCGCCGCCCAGCACGTGGTCCTTCACGAAGACGTAGGTGCCGGAGGAGTTCTCACGCGAGTACGGGACGATGGGGGCGTCCTGCCCGCCCACGTCCTTCCAGTTCGTCGTGTCGCCCAGGTAGATGGCCTTGAGCTGCTCCGCGCTGAGCGCCTCCACCTTGTTGGTCTCGTTGACGTAGAAGGTGACGCCGTCCCTGGCCACGGGCAGCGCGGTGGGCGCGGCGTTGTTGCGGGCGCGGATCTTCGCGGCCTCCGCCTCCTTGATCTCCCGGCTGGACATGGCGATGTCGGTGGTGCCGTTCTGCAGGGCCGCCAGGCCCGTGCCGGAGCCGCCGCCCGTCACCTGGATCTTCGTGGCGGGGTTCTTCTTCATGAACGCCTCCGCCCAGCGCTGGGCGAGGATGACCATGGTGTCCGAGCCCTTCACCGTCACCGTGCCTGCCTGGGCGGTCAGCGGGAGGACGGCGAGCCCGAAGGCGACGAAGCTTGAGAGCAGAGTCTTCTTCATGAGGTGTCTCCTCCCCGAAGGGTCGGGGTCGCGTGACGATCTATGGAGCAGATGTGGCCGTTTGACGGCCCTTGCGTGACAAATGGGTAACGGAAAGCAGGCCCCTGCCTACCCGGCCGCCGGATCCACGATGCGGTAGCCCACGCCGCGCACCGTCTCCAGCAGGGCGCGGGCAGGGCCCAGCTTGTCGCGCAGGCGCATCACGTGCGTGTCGATGGTGCGCGTCTCCAGCGCGCTGGACAGGCCCCACACCTGCTCCAGCAGCTGTTCGCGGGTCTGCACCCGGCCCAGCCGGGCCATGAGGTACTCCAGCAGGCGGAACTCCAGCGCGGTGAGGGGCGTCTCCTTCTCCTCCACGAAGAAGCGGTGCTGGGTGACGTCCAGGCGCAGGGGGCCCAGCGCCAGGGGCGGGCTGCCCTCCTGGGGCGAGGACGCGCGCCGGAGGATGGCCTTGAGCCGCAGCACCAGCTCGCGCACGGAGAAGGGCTTGACGACATAGTCGTCCGCGCCGACCTCGAAGCCGCGGATGCGGTCCGCCTCCTCGCTCTTCGCGGTGAGCATGACGATGAGCACGTCACGCAGGCGGGGGTTGGCGCGCAGGTGGCGGCAGACCTCGATGCCGGACAGGTCCGGCAGCATCAGGTCCAGCAGCACCACGTCCGGGGGCTGCTCGCGTGCGGCGGTGAGCGCCGCCTCCCCGGTGAAGGCCACGCGGGTGGTGAAGCCCGCGCCGCGCAGGTTGAAGTCGATGAGCTCCGCGAGGTCGCGCTCGTCGTCGACGATGAGTACGTGGGACATGGCGGGCACGTACTGTGCGCGCATCGCTTCGCGCCTACGTGACGCGCCGGCAACAAGTGCGTCACGTCCGTCACGGGACGGTGTGCGCGAAATACGACGGGCGCGGACGGGCCCCGGGGAGAAGGGGGACGGGGCCGTCCGCGCCGCTTGTCCTCGCCCGGGTTGCGCGAGGCCACCTTCGGCGTCCGCTCCAGCGCAGCCGCGCCGGAAGCGTCGCCATTTCATTCGTTGGGCATTGCCCGCCTGGCGGCGTCCTCGCCGCGCGGCTCATGGGCTTGAGGCGCGGGGGACGGCGGACGTCAGACGGAGGCTGCTTCGTCCAGGCCACCGCGGCGCGGCAGCTGTTGGCGGCGCAGCGCGATGCCCTGCTCATCCGGAGCGTCAGGCGGGGCCACGGAGGCCACGCCGCGCAACGCGGGCTGGAGCGAGGCGAGGAACGCGGCCAGGCCGCATCCGGTGGGGACCGGTTCGATGAACAGGCCACCCGAACGGCGGTGCTTCTCCGCGAAGACCTTGATGCCAACGTCGGCACGGGGGTGGTCTTCCTCGAAGGGGCCTTGGGTGCCCTGCCCCTGGCTCATCGGGACGATGGGCGTGAAGGGCTTCGAGGGCGCCATCACCCCGGGCAGGACCCCGAGCCCGATGACGACCCATGCGAGCAGCTTCAGCTTCAGCAGGCCGAGCACGCGTGCCACGACCAACGCGCGCGCGTGCTCCAGGCCGTGTCCGGCGCCGGGAGCCGCAAGGGCTGGGGTCTGTGGAAAACGCATGTCTCGCTGGAGCACGAACTGCCTGACGGAGCGCGTAGTCCTGCACGCGGCGGGGGGGCTCCGCAAGGCCTCGTACGGGGAAACCGCATGTTTCCAAACGCGCGCGGGTGGCTACGGGCGCCGCAGGGACCGCCCTGGCGCGGCCATCCATTGCAGGGAGAACCCGCGCCCTTCGGGCCGCAGGGCGACCGCGCAGCCCTTGCGGAGCTTGTCCGGCAGGGCATGGCCCAGCGCGAGCGCGGCGGCGCGCTCCAGCGAGGGGTTGTGTCCCACCAGCGCCCAGCCCGGGCCCACGTCGCGCGCCAGCTTGAGCACGTTGCGGGCCGCGCCCTTCATGGGCACGAGCGCGGGGTGGACCTCCACGTGGGACAGGCCGAGCGCGTCCGCGAGCAGCTCCGCGGTCTGCACCGCGCGCACCAGGGGACTGGTGATGATGCCCATGAGCGGCGTGAGGCGCGTGAGCTTCTTCGCGTGCTGACGGAAGGCGGCGCGGCCCTGGGGCGTGAGGGCACGGGCCTCGTCGCCCAGGGCGTGGGAGTCCTCGGCCACGGCGTGGCGCACGAGGAGGAGGGGCAGATCGCGTTCGGCCATGGGCGCGCGTTGTAGTGCGTTTCGCGCCCGCGCGGATGTGACGAACGGGTGGACTGCTGAGTGGACTACTCCACACCGCCCAGGAGGAAGGCGAGCAGGAGCAGCGCGAGCACGCCGGTGGTGATGGCGGCGAAGGCGCGGTCCTTCTGCGCGCGGAAGATGCCCAGGGACAGGGCCACGCGCAGCACGGGCACGGTGATCATCACCAGCAGCCCCGCCATCACGAAGGACTGGCCGCGCACGGCCATGACGCCCTCGAAGACGTCCGTCAGTTGGTGCGGCGCGTCGTCCGGTGAGGTGAGCCGCTGGAGCGCGTCCGAGGACGAGAAGTAGTCCGGGTGCCGGAAGAAGGTCATCACCATGCCGCAGGTGACGAGCGACAGGCTGAGCAGCACGCCGCCGCGCAACAGCTGGCTGATGAGCAGCTCCGGCGTGAGCGGCACCACCTCGTCCTGCGCGACGGCGGTGCTGGTCGTCTGCCGAGGAGACGGAGGTTCAGCGGGTACCGGGCTCATCCGTGGATCCCCTTGGACAGCATCTCGTATGACACCCACAGCAGGACGGCCACGAAGAGCATGCGCAAGGAGCCGCTCTTGAGCTTCGTGAGGTAGCGCGAGCCCATGAACGCGCCCAGCGTGACGCCCACGCACACGGGGCCGGCGATGAACGGGTCGATGTCGCCGCGCGCGAAGTAGATGCCCGCGCTGGCCGCCGCCGTGACGCCGATCATGAAGTTGCTGGTGGCGGTGGAGACCTTGATGGGCAGCCCCATCGCCAGGTCCATGGCTGGCACCTTCAGCGCGCCGGAGCCGATGCCGAGCAGGCCGCTCACCGTGCCCGCGACATACATGAGCCCCAGGCCCATGAGCGGCCGGTGCACGCGGTACGTCACCTCGCCGCCGGTGGACACGTCGTAGTAGCTGCCGTGCAGCGCGAGCCTGTCCGCGAGGGCATCCGGCGGAGGCTCTTCCCGGGGTCTGCCGTCCTCGCGCAGCTTGCGCAGCATCGCGAGCGCCGAATAGGCCATCACCGCGCCGAAGAGGAAGTACAGCGCGCGGCCACCCACCAGGCCCGCGAGCATCGCGCCCGTGACGGCGCCCGCCACGGTGGCCAGCTCCAGGAACATGGCCACGCGCATGTTGGCCAGGCCGTCTCGCACGTACGCCGCCGCCGCGCCGCTGGACGTGGCGATGACGGACACGATGGAGGCTCCCACCGCGTAGCGGATGTCCACCTTGAGCACGAGCGTGAGGACGGGGATGAGGATGAGGCCACCGCCCAGGCCCAGCAGCGAACCCAGCAGGCCCGCTCCAATGGAGACGCACAGCACGATGGCGACGAAGTTGAACGGAGTGGCATCCAAGGCGGCGGCCATCTTCCTCCCGGCCCTCCCGCATGCAAGCGCTTCACGCGCAGGCCGCCTGGTCGCCCGCTCTGGACCGTCCCTTCAGGGTGGGCGGACGGTAGACCTTCAACGTTGCCGGGGCGCGTCGGACGGCTTCGTGTCGTGTGCCGGAGGCGTGTCCGGGGGCTGAGGGACGGGCCAACCCTGGAAGAGCGGCCAGCCCCGGTAGGGGTTGCCCCGGGTGCGTTCTTCCGTGGGCACCTGCTCCTCCGGAGGGTGCTGACCGGGGCGGGGTGGGGTGCGCAGCAGCACCCACGTCAGCACGGCGCACAGCAGGCCCATGGCGACGATGCTCCACGCGCGCGTGCGGGGCTCCAGCTCCATCTAGAAGCGCCCCCGCTTGAGCAGGTCGCCCTTGGAGAGCGAACCCAGCAGGCGCCGGCCTCCGTCCACCACGGGCAACCGATCCAACTCCGTGTGGCCGAACCGCGCGGCCACCTCCGCCAGGGACAGGTCCGGGGTGATGGGCTGCACGCCGGTGTCCATCACGTCCGCGGCCACGGTGGCCTGGAGCAGCGAGTGGTCCGGCAGGTGGCCCTTGAGCGCGTCCAGGGTGATGACGCCCAAGAGGCGCCCCTCGGCGTCGGTGACGTAGAGGTCCGCGCCCGCGGGCTGCTCCAAGAGCAGCACCACCACCTCGTCGAAGGGCGCGGAGGGCGGCACCCGCTGCGTGGCCGGTGACAGGAGCGAGCGCACGCCTTCCTCCCGCAGCCAGTGCGGCACGGAGGCGGGCACGCGCACGTCGCGCTTCGCGAGCACGGACGTGTAGAGCGACTCCGGCTCCAGCCGGCGGCTGACGACGGCGGCCACCACCGCGGCGAGCATCAGCGGGAGGATGAGGTCGTAGTCGCCGGTCATCTCGAAGATCATCAGCACCGCGGACACGGACGCGTGCGTGGTGCCCGCGAGCACCGCGCCCATGCCGAGCAGAGCGTAGGCCCCGCTGGGCGCCGCGCCGCCCGGAAGCGCCCGCTCCACCAGCATCCCGAACGCGCCGCCCAGGAGCGCGCCGAAGAAGAGGGACGGGGTGAAGAGCCCGCCCGGCACCCCCGCGCCCGCGCACAGCGATGTCACCGCCAGCTTCGCCAGGGGCAGGATGAGCAGCAGCGTGAGGGGCAGCGTCCCGTGCAGCGCCATGTTCACGGAGTCATAGCCGTTGCCCATGAGGTACGGCCCCGCGATGGCGGTGAGGCCCACCGCCGTCATCGCGACCAGCGGCATGAACGGGGTGAGCCACGACGGCAGCTTGTCCAGCAGGTCCGACGTGAAGTTGATGCCGCGCACGTAGAGCGCGGAGGCCCCGCCCACGAGCACGCCCAGCATGATCGCGAGAATCAGCTCACGCGGGTGGGTGAGGGCGTAGTGGGGGATGACGTAGCTGGGGTGGTCCGCGATGAGGGTGCGCGACACGAGCGTCGCCACCACGCACGACACGACGATGGGGCCGAAGAGCTCCAGCGCGAAGCTGCCCAAGAGCACCTCCAGGCCGAAGAGGGCGGCGCCAATGGGGACGTTGTACGCGGACGCGATGCCCGCCGAAGCGCCGCACGCCACCAGCACGCGCGCCTGGCCCGGCCCCAGCTTCAGCCACCCGGACAGCGCGGACCCGCTGGCCGCGCCCGTCTGGAGGAGCGCGCCCTCGCGGCCCAGGGGAGCCCCCAGCGCCACCGCGATGATGGACACGAAGCCGCGCAGCAGCGCGCGGGGGAAGGGCAACCGGCCGGACTTCACCCAGATGGATTCGATGATGCCCGCGGTGCCGTGGCCTCGCAGGGGCTGGCCCACCACCAGCGACACCAGCGTCACCAGCGCGCCGCCCAGCACCGGCACCAGGAACCGGCGCCAGCCCGGCGACGCGAGCGCGCCCTCCAGGAAGTGCTCGGAGTTCGTCTGCCAGAACAGGTGCTGGGTGAAGCGCAGCACGGCGAGCAGCGCCACCGCGCCCAGGCCGGAGATGAGGCCCACGCCCACCACCAGCACCCAGAAGCGCCGCTCCTGCCCCAACAGCCCCCGGAGGATCCGCCGCAGCCAGGGCGAGGGCTCCCCCGTCCTCAGGTCGGGATGTACGGCTCCGGATGCGGGTTCGGGCATGGCCTCCACACCTGTCCAATGTACGGAGGCGGGAAGGGCCTTCCCGAAACCGCGCTGCGATTTCCAACGGCTCCCGCCCGGCTGCCCGTCCTCCGGATAGACTACCTGCCCACCGGAGTCCTGGCCGCGCAGCGCCGCGTGCTTCACGCGGGCCGTCGCGTTCTGGACGGGCTACTTGCCTGACGGAGTCCTGGCCGCCTTGCCCTGCGTGCTCTTCGCGGGCTGACGCGCTCCGGTGTCACGAGGCGGCGCGCCCGAGGGGGCCTGCCCCGCCGGCTCACCCGTGAGGCCCAGGTGGATGCCGGGCGGCGGAGGGTTCTTCAACACGGACTCCGTGCGCGTCGCGGGCTCCGTGGCGTCTGGCGCGAAGCGGTCCGCCAGCTCCGCGACGGCGTCGCTCAGCTCGCGGTGCGCGACGATGGTGCGCTCCAGCGTCTTGCCCAGCCGGGCCGACGTGTCGAAGGTCTGCCGGGACTCATCCGAGCCCGGCAGCGAGTCCTGGTACGAGAACGTCAGCGTCGCGTCCCGGCGCAGCGCATCCAGCAGGCGGGCCAGTTGCTGTTGCAGCTCCGCGTCCTGCTCCGCGCGAGGGCGCTCCAGCAGGCCCCGCTCGCCCCCGAACCAGACGCGCCCCACCTTCCCGAAGCCCCCGTCCGCGGAAGGGACGGGCAGGTCCTCCAGCACGAGCAGCGGGTGCACGCGGCGCGGGAAGTCCTGTTCATACAGCGCGAAGAGCAGGGTGCCGTCCGCGCGGGGGAACACCGCCGCGGTGCGCGAGCCGAAGGGGAAGAAGGGCGTGGCGGACACCTCCGCGCGCTTCGCCACGCGGGCCCGGGCCAGCGCGTCCAGCGGCGTCGAGTCCTCCATGGCGCGCCTGGGCGTGCGGCGCAGGTTGTTCATCAGGTCGCGCGCCTGGTCGATGCCCACCACCACGTTGAGCGCGCTGCCTCGCGAGTAGCCCGCGTGGTAGACGCCCACCAGCTCGAACTCACCCGTCTTGCAGGAGATGGCGAGCACGGGCGACCCCGAGTTGCCCTGCGACAGCAGCGCGTCGATGACGAAGTCGTCGTGGTACCACTCCTTGTACTCGTCGCGGTCGTAGGCGGAGATGACCTTGCCCATGTTGGTGGCGTTGAAGACGCCCAGCGGGAAGCCGCGCACGTCCACCACGTCGCGCTCGCGCACGGCGGCGCTCTTGCCCACCTTCCAAGGCATCACCGTCAGGGGCGCCTTGGACTTGATGACGGCCAGGTCCAGCTGCGGATCCACCACCGCCTTGGACAACGGGATGTCGTCGCGGTCGTAGTGGTCCGCCTCGTTCTCCACGATGCTCAGGGCGTCCTTCACGCGCTTGCAGCCGGAAGCCACGCCGTCCACCGGGTGCGCGTCGCTGGTGACGTCCGGCCACTCCACGACGTGCTCGTTGGTGAGCAGCAGCGTCTCCCCGGCCTGCTGCTTGTACGCGAACGCGGTGCCGTGCGCGGACACCGGCGTGCGCGTGCGGCGCACGTTGCCCTCCGCGCCGTAGGACAGGCACTCGTACACGGCGGTGCTGCGCACGCAGTACGTGTACTTCTTCTGCATTGCCTGCTCGAAGGCCCGGGCCTTGGGGGACAGCGCGGCGTAGCTGTCCGCGTATTCGCCTTCGCAGTACGGCGCGGGCGGCGGAGTTTCGGGGAGAGCTTCTGTGCCGGAAGTGGCCAGGGACACCGCCACCACCGACAGTCCGACCATCCACCCGACCATGGCCCCTCCCGCGTTGTCGTCGCCTGAGGTGTTGCTAAGGCCCGGAGCGCCCACGTGCATCTGTGCGCGCGGGAGGCCGAGCGGATTTCGCGGTGCGAAAAGCCCGCTGCCCGTCAGAAGTGACGGAGCGCGTGTCCATTCCCGGACGGGCAGGCCCCACGCGCACGCACCCGGTGGGCGTGGGCCTCACCCGTCCAGGTCGTTGAGCGCGTCGGGCGGCAGCGGAGCGGCGCCCGTCACCGTGCCGTCCAGGTCCAGGGGCAGCGTGGACGGATCGACCTCGGGCGGAGGGCTGTTCTCGAAGGGCGCGGCGAGCGCGGGGCGAGCGCCCCCCGCACCCGGCGGCGGCCGCAGCACGGGCCCCGGAGGCGGCAGCCCCGAGTGCCGCCGCGCGGCCTCCAGCAGGGCGTTGTGGTGGCGGTAACGCGCCTCCACGAGCTTGTGGATGAGCAGCGGCCCCCCGGGCACGCGGCGCGCGGTGAGGGCCTGGGTGGCCTTGCGCACCGGGTAGCGCACGCGGCGGATCTGCACGCGCCAGCCCTTGGGGGTGAAGGTGAAGACGCCGTAGGCG
Source organism: Corallococcus sp. CA049B (assembly GCF_003611685.1). Lineage (NCBI taxonomy): Bacteria > Pseudomonadati > Myxococcota > Myxococcia > Myxococcales > Myxococcaceae > Corallococcus > Corallococcus sp. CA049B. The sequence continues at coordinate 23,864 of NZ_RAWC01000053.1, forward strand.
GGGCGCAGGTCGCCGTCGCGAGGAATCCCGGCGCTGGCCACGTCCGCGATGAGCATCCGGCCCACGCGCCGGCGGTAGGGGAAGTGCAGGTGCCCGAAGGCGCACGCGGCCGCGTCCAGGTGCGTGAAGAAGCGCCGCACCGCGTGGTCGTCCAGCGTGGGGTCCAGCGACTCCTCCAGGTTGCGGGGATTCGCGTGGCAGATGAACAGGTCCTGTCCCTTGCGCGGCGTGTAGCGCAGGGAGAAGGGCATCTGCCCCAGTTGATGGAGCAGCGTGTCGCCCAGCTGGTCGCGCGTCCAGCGCAAGAGCTCCGTCTTCCAGTGGTCGCGCTCGCGGTACGCACCGCCCAGGTAGTTGCCGGCGAGGTACGCGTCCGTGTTGCCCATGATGAGGGCGTGGCACTTGCTGAAGAGCAGCTCCACCGTCTCTCGCGGGTGCGCGCCGCGCAGGGCCAGGTCTCCGGCCGCGACGATGTAATCCGGCGCCACCGATTTGGTGATGTCGTCCAGCACGGCCTCGCAGGCCGGAAGGTTCCCGTGAATGTCCGCGAGGATGGCGACCCGCATGGCCGCCCCCATCCTAGCCCGTCGCCGCCGTCGGGCCAGCCGCCGAGGGTAGAAAAATGACGAAGGTACTGCCCACGTTCGGCTGGCTCTCCACCTTCACCTCGCCGTCCATCGCGCCCATCAGGTGCTTCACGATGGAAAGGCCCAGCCCCGTCCCCCCCATGTCCCGGCTTCGCCCCTTGTCCACCCGGTAGAATCGCTCGAAAATCCGGGAAAGATGCTTGGGCTCGATTCCCACGCCTGTGTCGCGCACGCGCACGACGCACCGGCCGCCCTCGTACGCTCCGTCCACGTCCACCCGGCCGCCCGCGGGCGTGTACTTCACCGCGTTGTCGAGCAGGTTGAGGAGCACCTGCTCGATGGCCCGCCCATCCCCCATGGCCACCAGCTCCGGCGGCACGTGCAACCCGATTTGCTGGTTCTTGCCCTCGGCCTTGGGGCGCACGCCCTCCGCGGCGCGGGAGACGGCCAGGGCCAGGGGCACCTCCGCGCGCTGGAAGGTCATCTCGCGCGCCTCCAGGCGGGAGAGCTCCAGCAGGTCCTCCACCAGCTCGGAGAGGCGCTCGGACTGACGGTGGATGATCTCCACCATCTTCGGCGCCACCTGGGTGTCCTGGAGCGCGCCGCCCTGGAGCGTCTCCGCGTAGCCGCGGATGGCGGTGATGGGCGTGCGCAGCTCGTGGGAGACGTTGGCCACGAAGTCCTTGCGCACCTTCTCCAGCCGGCGCAGCTCCGTGACGTCGTGGAAGACGGCGGCGCTGCCGGGCAGGTCGCGCCCCACGGGCGTCACGCGCACGGCCAGGGTGCGGGAGTACAGCCCCTCGAGCGTCAGCTCCAGCCGCGTGGAGGCGCCTTCATGACAGGCGCGGGCCACCGCGTCGTTGAGGGCCTCGTTGCGGATGAGCGCGAGCGGCCGCTGGCCCACGATGGCGCCGTTGGCGGGCAGGAGCATCTCCGCGAGCGCGTCGTTGTGGCGCACCACGGTGCCCTCCGCGTCCGTCACCCAGAGCCCCTCCGCCATGCCGTCCAGCACGGCGGTGAGGATGCGCGCCTCCTGATTGAGCGCGGCGGCGCGCATGGACAGCTTGTCGTCCAGCGTGTCGATGGCGTCTTCCAGCTGCGCCAGGTCGTCCGTGCGCTCCAGGCCCGCGGGCGGCGCCACGTCCATGCCCGCCGCCAGCGACTGCGTCTTCTGGGTCAGCGCGCGAAGCTGCCGCTCCATGGCCACGCGGCTGGTGCCCAGGGCCAGCGCGGAGCCCGCCAGCGTGACGAGCCCCGCGGCGAGAGCGCCCGCCGGGTGCCCGAAGAGCACGAGCAGCGTCGACACCAGCAGGGGAGGAACGAGCAGGGCCAGGAGCGTGAAGCGCAGGGGCATGGCGGCCTCACGGAGGGCTGAGCTTGTAGCCCACGCCGCGCACGGTCTCGATGATGTCGCCCGCGGGGCCCAGCTTCTCGCGCAGGCGCTTGATGTGCGTGTCCACGGTGCGCGTGTGGATTTCGGCCTGGATGCCCCAGACGTCGGACAGGAGCACCTCGCGCGTCTGCACGCGGTCGCTTCGCTCCAGCAGTGTGCGCAGCAGGCGGAACTCCAGCGCGGTGAGGATGATCTCCTCGCCCTTCACCCGCACCTGGTGGCGTGACGTGTCCAGGCTGATGTCGCCCGCGGTCAGCACCGCGGCGGGGCCTTCCTCCGCGTCCGCGCGGCGCAGCACGGCCTTCACGCGCAGGAGCAGTTCGCGCACGGAGAAGGGCTTCACCACGTAGTCGTCCGCGCCCAGCTCCAGGCCCTGGATGCGGTCGGCCTCCTGGCCCTTGGCGCTGACGATGACGACCGCGGCCTTCTTCAGCTCCGCGTCGCTCTTGAGCATGCGCAGGACTTCACCGCCCGCCACGTCCGGCAGCATCAGGTCCAGCAGCACCAGGTCCGGAGGGTGGGCCCGCGCCCGGGCCAGGCCCCCCGCGCCGGTGTTCGCCGTGTCCGTTTCGAAGCCCGCCGCGCGGAGGTTGTAGTCGACGAGTCCGGCCAGGTCCTGCTCGTCCTCGATGATGAGGATGCGCGCCATGAAGGTGCTCCCGCGAAGGGATGGAATGCGTGGCGTCCCGTAACAGATTCGTTCCGGCACGCCCGGGACATCCATGTGACATCCAGGCCCCACGCCCGCCCGCCTCCCCACCCTGGCACCTGGGGACGGGGGCCGGGGCGCACGGCCCCGCCCCGGCAGGGCGAGCGTCAGCCCGAGCCCCCAGACGCGGAGTGTGCCCCGCCAACCTCGGGCGGGGGTGCGCATCAGATGGAAAGCTGGCAGAGCGGTGTTGAGTGGATCCACGCGGCACGGCTCGCGAGTCCAACCCGGCGTGTTGACTGAAGGGGGGAGTCCCTCTATGTTGCGCGCCCTTTTGCCGGGAAGCCTTGTAGATGGTCGTAAAGATTGAACAAATCAAAGAAGCGGGGCTGACGCTCGACGAGCCCATCGCTCCTGGCCTCCTCAAGGAGGCCCTGGAAGGCCCGGGGTCCGGCGAGGACACCGGCTTTCAGGCGACCGCTCCGTCCACGCTCCACGCCACGCTGCGCAAGCTCAGCGGCGGCGTGCTGCTGAAGGGCAACTTCACCGTCCACGTGGGCGCGCCCTGCAAGCGCTGCCTCACGGACGTGAAGCTGGACCTGCCCGTGTCCTTCACCATCAACCTGGTGCCGGAGTCCCTGGCCCGGGGGGATGACTTCAAGGACGACGACGAGAAGGTCATGGAGAAGAAGGAACGCACCCAGGGTGAATCCGGGGGCACCTTCGCGCTGGACGACACGGACGAGCAGGTTTTCGATGGCAAGACGATCGATCTGGATCCGATCGTCCGGGAACAGGTATTGCTCGCGCTCCCGATGAGCGCGGTCTGTCGGGAAGACTGCCAGGGGCTCTGCTCGCAGTGCGGCCAGAACCTCAATGAAAAGAAGTGCGGCTGCGAGCCGAAGGTCGTGGACCCTCGACTGTCGCCGCTGAAGAACATCAAGCTGAACTGACGGTCCCTATGCCCCTCGCAGGTCGCGAGGGGGGACGGGTCCGATGCCGAGGTGAGCCGTGGGAGTTCCCAAGAAGCGGACGTCGAAGATGCGCCGGGACCGTCGTCGGGCCGGCAACAACAACCTGCGGACCCCCGTGCAGGTCATCAAGTGCTCCAAGTGCAAGGAGCCCGTGATGCCGCACCGCGCCTGCGCGGCCTGTGGCAACTACGGTGGCCGTGAGGTCATCGCGACCGCCGCGGAGTAGTTGAAAGCGGAAGGCTGCCGGTGCGGCTCGTCCTCGACGCGATGGGTGGCGACCACGCCCCCGACGCCGTCGTGGACGGGGGCGTGCTGTTCGCGCGAGCGTATCCCGGGCACGAACTCGTGCTGGTCGGGGACGCCACGCGTGTGCGCCCTGTCCTGGAGCGCGCCGGCGCGCCTCCCAACGTGTCCCTCCACCACGCGTCCGAAGTGGTGGAGATGGACGACCCCGCGACCGCCGCGTTCCGGCGCAAGCGGGACTCCTCGCTCCGGGTGGGCTTCGAGCTCGTCCGGCAAGGGGAGGCGTCCGCCCTCGTGTCGGCGGGCAACTCCGGCGCGGTGATGGCCGGTGGCATGTTGACGCTCGGCCGGATCCCCGGCGTGGAGCGTCCGGCCATCGCGGCCCTGTTCCCGGCCTTGAAGGGCGAAGGCCGCTGCCTGCTGCTGGACGCGGGCGCCAACGTGGACTGCCGCGCCTCACACCTGGCCCAGTTCGCCGTGCTCGGCGAGGCCTACTCGCGCACGCGCCTGGGCGTGAAGCGCCCCCGGGTGGCGGTGCTCTCCAACGGCGAAGAAGAGTCCAAGGGCACGCAGCTCACGCGGGACGCGAGCGCGCTGTTGCGCCGCTCGGACCTGGAGTTCGTGGGCTACGTGGAGGGCAAGGACCTGTTCTCCGGCGACGTGGAGGTCGTCGTGACGGACGGCTTCACCGGCAACATCGTCCTGAAGACCTCCGAGGGCGTGGGCATGGGCATCACCGGCCTCCTGCGCTCCGCCATCGAGAAGCGCGGCGGCCTGCCGGAGAAGCTGGGCGCGCTCCTGCTCAAGCCCACCCTGCTGGGGCTGCGCCGCGTCATGGACTACGCCGAATACGGCGGCGCGCCGCTCCTGGGCCTCCAGGGAGTGGGCATCGTCGCGCACGGCCGCTCCTCTCCCCGCGCCATCCACAACGCGCTCGTCACCACGCTGCAGCATGTGCGCGCGGGCGTGCAGGAAGAGCTGACGCGCTGCATCGCCAACGCCGCCGCCTGGCTTCCTCCCCACCAGCGGGGGAGGAAGGCGGACGGGGACGAAGGGGCCGATTAGAGCGCGCCGGCCATGCGTTGGACTCCGACGACTCCGGAGGCCTCGTGGCACGCACGCACATCATCGGAACCGGTTCCTATGCTCCCACGCGGGTCCTGACCAACCAGGACCTGGAGCGCCTGGTGGAGACGAGCGACGCGTGGATCCGCGAGCGCACCGGCATCCAGGAGCGCAGGCAGGCCGCCCCCGACGAGGCGACGAGCGACCTGGCGGTGAACGCCGCCCGCCACGCGCTGGAGATGGCGGGCGTGTCGCCCGGTGACCTGGAGCTCATCGTCGTGGGCACCGTCACCGCGGACATGCCCATGCCGTCCTGCGCCGCGCTGGTGCAGTCGAAGCTGGGGGCGAAGCGCGCCTTCGCCTTCGACGTGTCCGCCGCGTGCGCCGGCGGGCTGTACGCGCTGAGCGTGGCGGACCAGTTCGTGCGCTCGGGGCAGGTGAAGCGCGCGCTCGTCGTGGGCGCGGACCTGCTCACCCGCGCGGTGGACTGGACGGACCGCAACACCTGCGTCCTCTTCGGGGATGGCGCGGGCGCCCTGGTGCTGGGGGCGGAGCAGGACACGGACGAAGACGCCATGGCGCCGCGCGGCATCCTCTCCACCCACCTGCGCACCGACGGCGACCTCGCGAACCTGCTCTGCATCCCCGCCGGTGGCTCGAGGACCCCCGTCACCGCGGACAACGTGGATGCAAATCTTCACAAGCTCAAGATGAACGGGAAGGAAGTGTTCCGCTTCGCGGTGCGCGCGCTGGTGGAATCCACCCAGGCTTCATTGGGGGCCCACGGAATGGATGCGACGCAGGTGGACCACGTCATCGCCCATCAGGCGAACCTGCGAATCCTGGAAGCCGTGATGGAACGGCTGGAGATTCCCAAGGAAAAATGCTGGCTCAACCTGCACAAGTACGGCAACACGTCGTCCGCCTCGCTGCCCATGTCGCTGGATGAGGCGCAGCGCGCCGGCCGCCTCAAGCGCGGGGATGTCATCGCGATGATGGCCATTGGCGCGGGGATGGCGTGGGGCAGCGCGGTGGTGCGCTGGTAGGCAGGACGACACAAGGAAGGACCGCAACATGGCGAAGGTCGCGTTCGTGTTTCCCGGGCAGGGCAGTCAGGCCGTGGGGATGGGCAAGGACCTCTACGAGCAGTTCCCTGAAGCGCGGGCCGTCTTCGACGCCGTGGACGACGCGCTGCACGAGAAGCTCTCCACCTCCTGCTTCGAGGGCCCGGAGGAGGCGCTGAAGCTCACCGCCAACACCCAGCCGGCCATCCTCACGGTGTCGGCCGCGGTGCACGCGGTGTTCCAGAAGCGCGGCCCGGCCCCTGCGTTCGTCGCGGGCCACTCGCTGGGCGAGTACTCCGCGCTGGTGGCCGCGGGCGCCATGGACCTCCAGGACGCGGCGCGGGCGGTGCGCGCGCGCGGCACCTTCATGCAGGAGGCGGTGCCCGTGGGCACGGGCGGCATGGCCGTCATCCTGGGCCTCACCCCGGACGCGGTGAAGGCCGCCTGCGACGCCGCGGCGGAAGGGCAGGTCGTCTCTCCGGCCAACTACAACTCCCCCGAGCAGACGGTCATCGCGGGCCACGCGGCCGCGGTGGAGCGCGCGGGCGCGAAGTGCAAGGAGGCCGGGGCCAAGCGCGTCATGCCGCTGCCCGTCTCCGCGCCGTTCCACTGCGCGCTGATGGACCCGGTGAAGCCGCGCCTGGCGGAGGTGCTGGCGGGCGTGCGCATCCATGCGCCGTCCGTGCCGGTGGTGAGCAACGTGGAGGCCAGGCCCAACGCGGACGCGTCCCGCGTGGTGCCGCTCCTCTTGGAGCAGGTGAGCGCGCCGGTGCGTTGGATTGAGTGCGTGGAGTCGCTGAAGGCGAACGGCGTCACGCACGTGGTGGAGCTGGGGCCGGGCAAGGTGCTGGGCGGGCTCATCAAGCGCATCACCAAGGACATCGAATCGTTCAACGTCGAGAACGCCGCGACCCTGGAGAAGGTGCTCGCCGCGTTGGGGGCAGCATGAGCGGCTTCAAGGACAAGGTGGTGCTGGTGACGGGCGGCTCGCGCGGCATCGGCCGGGCGTGCGCGCAGGCCTTCGCGAAGGCGGGCGCGTCCACCGTGGTCATCAGCTACGTGGGCAACGAGGCCGCCGCGCAGGAGACGGTGGCCCTGCTCCAGGAGGCGGGCGCGAAGGCGGAGGCCGTGAAGTTCGACCTGGCGGACACCGCCGCGTGCGCGGGCGCCATCGACGGCGTCGTCAAGGCGCATGGCCGGCTGGATGTGCTGGTGAACAACGCCGGCATGGCCATTGACGGCCTGGTGATGCGCGTCAAGGACGAGGACTGGGACCGGCAGCTGGACACCAACCTCCGGGGCGCCTTCGCGCTCATCCGCGCCGCCAGCCGCCCCATGATGAAGCAGCGCTCCGGCGCCATCATCAACATCACCTCGGTCGTGGGGGAGATGGGCAACCCGGGGCAGGCGGCCTACTCGGCGGCCAAGGCGGGGCTCATCGGCCTGACCAAGTCCGTGGCCAAGGAGCTGGCCACCCGGAGCATCCGCGTCAATGCCGTGTCCCCCGGGTTCATCGGGACGGACATGACGTCGCACCTGGACGACGAGCTGCGGCAGAAGATGGTGGGCGGCATCGCGCTCGGCCGCCTGGGCAACCCGGAGGAGGTCGCCGGGGCCGTGGTGTTCCTCGCGAGTGATGCGGCGTCCTACATCACCGGCGAGGTCCTGAAGGTCAACGGCGGCATGTACATGTAAGCCAAGGTTGGATTGCCGCCGGGCGTGGGATATACCGCGCCCGCCTTGAAGACGGCCCGCGACTCAAAACGGCGGGCCCCATCTGTAGCTGGAGGGTTCTGCACGTATGTCCACCACCGCAACCGACGTGGAAACCAAGATCAAGTCCATCATCGCCGACCAGCTCGGTGTGGGTGAGGATGAGATCAAGCCTGAGTCGTCCTTCATCGAAGACCTGGGCGCGGACAGCCTCGACATCGTCGAGCTGGTCATGGCGATGGAAGAGGAGTTCGAGGTCGAGATTCCGGACGACGAGGCGGAGAACATCAAGACCGTCGGCGACGCCGTGAACTACGTGAAGACCCACAAGAAGTAGGCAGTCGCGACACCCGGAAGTCCGGGGCCTGGGGGAGCGTCCTCACCGGCGCTTCCGCGCCCCATCGCGGTCAGCGGAGAAGAACAGTGTCCAACCGTCGAGTCGTCATCACCGGAACCGGCATCATTTCTGCGCTGGGCACCGGCACCGAGAAGAACTGGCAGGCGATGCTGGCCGGTCAATCCGGTATCAGCACGATCACCCGTTTCGACCTGGGGAAGCTCGACGCGCGCATCGCGGGCGAGGTGAAGGACTTCCAGCCCGAGCAGTTCATCGACAGGCGCGAGGTGCGCCGGATGGACCTGTTCGCCCAGTACGCGATGGCCGCGGCCGACATGGCGGTGAAGGAGTCGGGCCTGCCCATCGGCCCGGACGCGCCCCATGGCTACCTCCCGGAGCGCGTGGGGGTCATCGTGGGCTCCGGCATCGGCGGCATCTCCTCCCTGGAGGAGCAGCACCGCAAGGGGCTGGAGAAGGGGTTCGACCGGCTGTCGCCCTTCTTCATCATCCAGATGATCGTCAACATGGCGCCTGGGCTCATCTCCATGCGCTACAACTGCAAGGGCCCCAACTGGGCCCCGGTGTCCGCGTGCGCCACCAGCGCGCACGCCATCGGCGAGGCCTGGAAGTCCATCCGCCTGGGTGAGACGGACGCGGCCATCGCCGGCGGCGCGGAGGCGGCCATCACGCCCCTGGGCATGGGCGGCTTCTCCGTGATGAAGGCCCTGTCCACGCGCAACGACGACCCGGCGCGCGCCAGCCGTCCCTTCGACAAGGAGCGCGACGGCTTCGTGATGGGCGAGGGCGCGGGCATCGTCGTCCTGGAGGAGATGGAGGCCGCGAAGAAGCGCGGCGCCAACATCCTGGCGGAGGTGGTGGGGTATGGCGCCAACTCGGACGCGTACCACGTCACCCAGCCGGCCCCGGAGGGCGAGGGCGCGGCGCGCTGCATGCGCCTGGCGCTGGCGTCCGCGGGCATGCGGCCGGACGAGGTGGGCTACGTCAACGCCCACGGCACGTCCACGCCGTTCAACGACGCGAACGAGACCAAGGCCCTGAAGGCCGTGTTCGGCGACCACGCGCGCAAGCTGGCGGTGTCGTCCACCAAGTCCATGACGGGCCACATGCTCGGCGCGGCGGGTGGAGCGGAGGCGGTGGTGAGCGTGCAGGTGCTCACCAAGAACGTGCTGCCGCCCACCATCAACATGACGTCGCCGGACCCGGACTGCGACCTGGACTACGTGCCCAACACGGCGCGCGAAGCCCGCGTCGACGCGGTGATGAGCAACTCGTTCGGCTTCGGCGGCACCAACGCGGTGCTGGTGTTCAAGCGCTTCGCCTGACGGCCCTCCGGCCCGCTGCTCCCGGTGACGGGCAGCGGCGGGCAGGGGCCCTCCTTCCCGGCCCCGCCCTCACGGCGCGGGCCCCGCCTTCCGGAGTCCGGCCGTGAAAGTCATCCTCGCCTCCGACCATGCGGGCATCGAGCTGCGCCAGGAGCTGGTGGCGCTCCTGAAGGAGCGCGGCACCGACTTCCAGGACCTGGGCCCGCAGACGCGCGAGTCCGTGGACTACCCGGACTTCGCCTCCCAGGTGGCACGCCAGGTGGTGGCCGAAGAGGGCACGCTGGGTGTGCTGGTGTGCGGCACCGGCATCGGGATGAGCATCGTGGCCAACAAGCACCGGGGCATCCGGGCGGCCCTGTGCACCACCGAGTTCGAGGCGCGGATGACCCGCGCGCACAACGACGCCAACGTGTTGTGCCTGGGCCAGCGCGTGGTGGGCGCGGGCGTGGCGCGCGGCATCCTGGAGGCCTTCCTCTCCACCGCCTTCGAGGGCGGCCGCCACGAGAAGCGCGTCCAGAAGATTCGCGACGTCGAGGCCCAGCAGCGCTGACGGGCTTCGCGGACGTCCCTCAAGCAGTCCCCTTCGTTCGTACGCCAGGAGGCAACCCCCATGGAGAACACCCGCACGCTGTCCCAGGTGGATCCTGAAATCGCCCAGGTGCTCCGGCACGAGACGGAGCGTCAGGAGGAGGGGCTGGAGCTCATCGCCTCGGAGAACTTCGTCAGCCCCGCGGTGCTGGAGGCGGTGGGCTCCGTGCTCACCAACAAGTACGCGGAAGGCTACCCCGGCAAGCGCTACTACGGCGGCTGCGAGGTGGTGGACGTGGCGGAGAACCTGGCCATCGCGCGCGCCAAGGAGCTGTTCGGCGCGGACGCGGTGAACGTGCAGGCGCACTCCGGCAGCCAGGCCAACATGGGCGCCTTCATGGCGCTGATGAAGCCGGGCGACACCATGCTGTCCCTGGACCTGAACTCCGGCGGCCACCTCACCCACGGCGCGTCGTTCAACTTCTCCGGCAAGCTCTACAAGGTCGTCCACTACGGCCTGTCCCGCGACACGGAGACCATCGACTTCGCGCAGGTGGAGTCCCTGGCCCTGGAGCACAAGCCGAAGGTGCTGGTGGTGGGCGCCAGCGCGTACCCGCGCACGCTCGACTTCGCGAAGTTCCGCGAGATCGCCGACAAGGCGGGCGCCGCCATGCTGGTGGACATGGCCCACATCGCGGGCCTGGTGGCCGCGGGCGTGCACCCCTCGCCGGTGCCCTTCGCGGAGATCGTCACCACGACCACGCACAAGACGCTGCGCGGCCCGCGTGGCGGCATGGTGCTCAGCCGCGAGGCCTTCGCGAAGACCATCAACAGCCAGATCTTCCCCGGCATCCAGGGCGGCCCGCTGATGCACGCCATCGCGGGCAAGGCGGTGGCCTTCAAGGAGGCGCTGTCGCCGGAGTTCAAGACGTACCAGAAGCAGATTGTGGCCAACGCGCAGGCGCTGGCGGAGGCGCTGAAGTCCGCGGGCCTGCGGCTGTGCTCGGGGGGCACGGACAACCACCTGATGCTGGTGGACCTGCGCGCCAAGAAGCTCACCGGCAAGGTGGCCGAGGACGTGCTGGGCAAGGCGGGCATCACGGTCAACAAGAACATGATCCCCTTCGACCCGGAGAAGCCCACGACGACGTCTGGCGTCCGGGTGGGCACCCCGGCCATCACCACGCGCGGCATGCGCGAGGCGGAGATGGCGGTGGTGGGCCGGCTCATCGGCCAGGCGCTGGACGCCGCGCAGGACGACGCGGCGCTCGCGCGGGTCAAGGGCCAGGTGAAGGAGTTGGCCCAGGGCTTCCCGCTGTACGCCTCACGGTTGAAGTAAAGAAAGCCCGTGCGCTGCCCCTTCTGTCAGGACCCGGAGAACAAGGTCATCGACTCGCGCGAGTCGCACGAGGGCTCCGTCATCCGGCGGCGCCGCGAGTGCCTGGCCTGCAAGCGCCGCTTCACCACGTACGAGCGGGTGGAGGAGCTCTACCCGCTCATCGTGAAGAAGGACGGCCGGCGCGAGGCCTTCGACCGCGAGAAGATGCTCAACGGCCTGAAGAAGGCGTGTGAGAAGCGCCCGGTGTCCGCCGCGCAGCTGGAGGCGACGGTGGAGGACATCGAGCGGCTGCTCCAGGGGATGGGGGAGAAAGAGGTCCCCTCCTCATCCATTGGCGAGCACGTGATGCGGCGGTTACAGCAGCTGGACGAGGTGGCCTACGTGCGCTTCGCGTCCGTGTACCGCAGCTTCCGGGACATCTCCGAGTTCATGCACGAGCTGAAGGACCTGCTCGAGGACCAGGAGCGTGAGCGCAAGGCGAAGCCGCCTGTGACTCCGCCCAAGGACGGTTAGGAAGGGCGGTATGCGCTTGCTCACGCGGTCACGGTTGCAGGCGGTGAAGACGCCCCGCTCCAAGCGCGCGGCGGACTTCGACCACGCGGTGGCCGAGTTCTTCATGCGCATCGCCCTGGAGGAGGCCGCCAAGGGCCTGGGCCGCACCAGCCCCAACCCCGTCGTGGGCGCGGTGCTGGTGAAGGGCGGGCGCATCATCGCGCGCGGCCACCACAAGAAGGCCGGCACGGCGCACGCGGAGGTCGTCGCGCTGGAGGCCGCGGGCTCCAAGGCGCGCGGCGCGGACCTCTACACGACGCTGGAGCCGTGCGACCACTACGGGCGCACCCCGCCGTGCAGCCTGGCGGTGCTGGAGGCCGGCGTGCGGCGCGTGTTCAGCGCGTCCTCGGACCCCAATCCGCTCGTCAGCGGCAAGGGGCTCAACCGGCTCAAGCGCGGCGGCGTGGCGGTGATGACGCACGTCCTCAAGGACGAAGCGGACGCGCTCAACCGCCCCTTCTTCAAGATGATGCGCACGGGCCTGCCGTGGGTGACGCTCAAGGCCGCGGTGACGCTGGACGGGAAGATCGCCGCGCCGTCCGGAGACTCGCGCTGGGTGACGGGCGAGGCTTCGCGCGCGTGGGTGCACCGGCTGCGCGACCAGGTGGACGCCATCCTCGTGGGCGCGAACACCGTGCGCATGGATGACCCGCAGCTCACCACGCGGCTGCCCGGCGGGGGGGGCAAGGACCCGGTGCGCGTGGTGGTGGACTCGCACCTCAAGCTGTCTCCGGGCCACACCGTCTTCACCCAGCGCAGCCCCGCGCGCACCGTCATCGCCACGCTGGAGGACCCGGAGGGCCGGCGCGCCCGGCGCTTCCTGGCCCAGGGCGTGGAGGTGTGGAACGTGCGCGCGAAGCAGGACCGCGTGGACCTGAAGGCCGTGCTCAAGCGCGTGAAGAAGGAGGGGCTCAACCACGTGCTCGTGGAGGGCGGCGCGGGCCTGTACGGCACGCTGCTTCGCGAGCACCTGGCGGATGCGCTCGCCCTGTTCCTCGCCCCCAAGCTGGTGGGGGCGGGGGGCCTGTCGTGGGCGGGCGAGCTGGGCGTGAAGGACATGGCCCATGCCCTGGCCGTGAAGGACCTGACGATGGAGAAGGTGGGGGACGACGTCCTCCTGCGCGCGCTGCTCTGAAGGCCAGCGCCCGGCCAGGGCATCCGTTAAGGTTCCGGCCATGTTCACCGGACTCATCCAGGACACTGGCACCGTCACCCGCGTCACCTCTGGCGCGATGACCGACTTCTGGATTCGCACCTCGCTGGGCGCGGAGGCCTTCGCCCTGGGTGAATCCATCGCCGTGGACGGCGCGTGCCTCACGGTGGTGGAGAAGGGCGGGGACACCTTCCGCGTGCAGGCGGCCCCGGAGACGCTGCGGCGCACCACGCTGGGGGACCGGAAGACGGGCGACAGGGTGAACCTGGAGCGGGCGCTCGCCCTGGGGGACCGGCTGGGCGGGCACCTGGTGTCGGGCCACGTGGACGCCGTCAGTGAGGTGCTGGAGACGTTCTCGGAAGGGGGCTCTTGGGTGATGGTGTTCCGGCTGCCTCCGGAGCTGGCGCCCTGCTTCATCGAGAAGGGCTCCGTCACCATCGACGGCATCAGCCTCACGGTGAACGCGGTGGATGCCAGCACCTTCCGGGTGCAGCTGATTCCGGAGACGCAGGCGCGCACCACCCTGCACGGCAAGGGCCCCGGGGCGAAGGTGAACCTGGAGGGCGACCTCATTGGCAAGTACGTGGCCCGGCTGTACGCCCTCCGGGGAGCCCCGGAGGCGGCTGGCCAGGGGACGGGGCTGACGGAGGCGGTGGTGCGGGCGGCGGGTTTCAGCCCTCGCGGGTAGGGGCGCAGGTGGTGTAAGGAGCGCGCCATGCCTCGCTATTTCGAAGGGGATTTCCTCCCCCCCCAGGGCCGGTTCGCCATCTGCGTGTCCCGGTTCAACAGCTTCATCACGGAGGAGCTCTTGAAGGGCGCCGTGGACACCCTGGTACGCCATGGCGTGAAGGACGACGCCATCGACGTGTACCGCTGCCCCGGCACCTATGAGCTGCCCGGCCTCACCCGCCGCGTGTCGGAGGGGGGCCAGTACGCGGGCATCATCGTCCTGGGCGCGGTGATTCGCGGCGGCACCCCCCACTTCGACTACGTGGCGGGCGAGTGCGCCAAGGGCATTGGTTCGGTGGCGTTCAGCGCGGCGTCCGGCGTCAAGCCGGCGGCGGTGACGTTCGGCGTCCTCACGTGCGATACCGTGGAGCAGGCCATCGACCGGGCCGGCGTGAAGGCGGGCAACAAGGGCGCGGAGGCCACGCTGGCCTGCATCGAGATGGTCAACCTCTTCGCGCGCATGACGGGCGCGGAGCGAAAGGGATAACCGCGATGGGCGCGCGCAGAACAGCACGGGAGCGGGCGCTGCAGGCGCTCTACAAGTTGGAGATGACCCAGGGTGCCACCACGCGGGAGGCCCTGGACGCGGCGTGGGCCGCCTCCGCGGAGGACGGCACTCCGGAGCCGGACGCGGTGAAGTTCGCCAAGGAGCTCGTGGAGGGCGTGGAGGCCCACCGCGAGGAGATTGACGGGCTCATCGAGCGCCACAGCCACAACTGGCGCCTGGACCGCATGTCCCGCATCGACCGCAACGTCCTGCGGCTGGGCATCTTCGAATTGAAGTACCGCCCGGACATCCCCCGCAAGGTGACCATCAACGAGGCGGTGGAGCTGGGGAAGAACTTCGGCAACGAGGAGTCGAGCGCCTTCGTCAACGGCCTCTTGGACCGCGTCGCGGTGGCGCTCGGGAAGCCGTGAGCCAGACGCAGACCCTGGACGTGGGCCTGGAGGGCCTGGACGCGCTGAACGGGGTGGACGCCCTCTGCCTCTTCGTGGCCGAGGACGACCGCCCCCTGCCGTCCTCCGCCGGCTACGTGGACTGGCGGCTGTGCGGCGCCCTGTCGCGCGTGCTCCAGGGCGGGTTCTTCACCGGCGTGAAGGACGACTGGCTCTTGTTGCCGTCGGACGGGAAGCTGACCGTGCCGCGCATCTTCGTGGTGGGGCTGGGCTCCCGGAAGCGCCTGGACCCGGCCTCGCTGGGGGAGGCGCTGGCGGGCGCGGCGAAGGTGTTGAGCCGCGCGAAGGTGGAAGCCGTGGCCTTGGAGGTGCCCCAGGGGTCTTCCCTGAGCGACTCCGCCCGGGCGGAGGCGTACCAGCGGCAGTTCCTGCCCGCGTTCAAGGGGGGACGGGTGTCGCTCCTCGCGGACAAGGGGCTTGTCGGGTCGCTGTCATCCCGGAAGGGTTGACGCGCAGCGGCCAGGCAGGGGTTCTGCTAGCATCCAGCCCTTGAGGCGCGCGCGATGAAGTTCAAGGTGTTGATCGTCGAGGACTCCAAGGTGTCGCGCGAGCACATCGCCGCGACCGTGGAGGCCGTGGAGGGCGTGGAGGCCGTCACCACCGCCAGCGGCTTCGAGGCGCTGAAGCTGCTGCCGCGCCAGCGCTTCGACCTCATCATCACCGACATCAACATGCCCGACATCAACGGGCTGGAGCTCATCAACTTCGTCAAGAAGAACCCCAACTACCGGGACGTGCCGCTCATCATCGTCACCACCGAGGGGCGTGAGCAGGACCGCTCGCGGGGCATGGCGCTGGGCGCCGCCGGCTACCTGGTGAAGCCCTTCCAGCCGGAGGACCTGGAGGCGCTCCTGCGGCGCTTCCTGAAGCCGCTGTGACGCCCGGAGGCAAGGCGCTGGCGGAGTTCGTCGCGGAGGCCACCGAAATCCTGGATGCGCTGGGCCGCGACCTCCTGGCGCTGGACGAGGCGCGGGGCCAGGAGGCGGACCCCGAGCACATCAACGGCATCTTCCGCGCGGCGCACTCGCTCAAGGGCCTGTCGGGCCTCTTCGGCCAGGAGCGCATCAGCCAGCTGGCGCACGCGGCGGAGGACCTGCTGGACCGGCTGCGGCTGGGCCGGCTGACGCTGGACGACCAGGTCCTGGACACGCTGGTGGACGCGCTGGACACGTTCCAGGCGCTGCTGGGCGAAGCCTCCCGGAGCGAGGAGGGCCAAGAGCTCTCCCAGCGCACCCGCGACATGGAGGACCGCATGGCGCGGCTGGGCTCGCCCCCGCCCGCCGTGGAAGAGGATCCGCTGGAGCGGCTGGCGCTGGACGCGACGGTGCGCGCCGTCTTCACCGAGTACGAGGAGCACCGGCTGCGCGAGAACGTGCGGCGCGGCGTGGCGCTGTGGCGGGTGCGCGCGGCGTTCGACCTCACGGACTTCGACCAGGGCCTGGCGGACCTGAACGCGCGCCTCAAGCCCCTGGGCGAGGTCATCAGCACGCTGCCCTCGTCGCGGCCGGGCGGTCTCAACGGCATCGCGTTCGACCTCATCTTCGGCGCGAAGGTGGACGCGCGGGCGCTGGAGGACGGCCTCCGGGGCTCGCCCGCGGAGCTGGCGCCGCTGTCCGTGCGTCCGCCGGAAGCGGGCTCGGCGGAGCCCGTGTTCAACGTGCCTCCGCCGCGCGATGCCGTCGCCGTGCGCGAGGACATCGAGGTCCTGCCTCCGGATGAGGACGCCGGGGACGAGGACGCCGAGACTCCGGTGGAGACCACGAGCCTCGCGACCGTGCCCGCGCACCCGGGGGCAGGCTCTCCGCGCATGCGGGCGGTGGCGCCTCCGGCCACGGTGGTGGGGCTCCAGGCCGCCGCGTCCGCGCCGCTTCCCGCCGGCCGTCCCAAGGCGGAAGAGACGTCCCTGCGCTCGCTCACGCAGACGGTGCGCGTGGACATCGGGCGGCTGGACGGCCTCATCAACATGGTGGGCGAGCTCTTGCTCATCAAGGCGAACCTCCAGCGGCTGGCGGAGACGTCCCGGCAGGACGGCACCGTCGCGCTGTCCAAGCTCTTCGGCCAGGAGCTGTCGCGGGAGACGCGGCAGCTGGAGCGCAAGCTGGAGGCGCTCCAGGAGGGGCTGCTCGAAGCGCGCATGGTCCCGGTGGGCCAGGTCTTCGACAAGCTGGCTCGGCTGGTGCGGAAGATTGCCCGCGAGGCCGGCAAGGAGATCGACTTCGTCAGCTCCGGCGGCGAGGTGGAGCTGGACAAGCTCATCGTGGAGGAGCTCAGCGACCCGCTGATGCACCTCATCCGCAACGCCATCGACCATGGCGCGGAGGGGCCGGAGTCGCGGCTGTCCGCGGGCAAGTCCCGGCGCGCGACGGTGCGGCTGCGCGCGGAGCAGAAGGGCAACCACGTCGTCATCAGCGTGTCCGACGACGGCTCGGGCATCGACGAGGTGCGCGTGCGCGAGGTGGCGCTGTCGCGGGGGCTCGTCACCCCGCCGCAGGTCAGTGAGATGACGCGGCGCGAGCTGCTCAACCTCATCTTCCTGCCGGGCTTCTCCACCCGCTCCAGCGTCAGCTCGCTCTCCGGACGGGGCGTGGGCCTGGACGTGGTGAAGAACAACCTGGGCAACCTCTCCGGCATCATCGACGTGTGGAGCGAGCGCGGGAAGGGAACGGCCTTCCACCTGACGCTGCCGGTGACGCTGGCCATCGTGCGCGCGCTGGTGGTGGGCGTCAGCGGCCGCACCTACGCGGTGCCGCTCAACAGCGTGCTCGAAATCCTGTCCGTGCAGCCGCGCGACATCCGCACCGTGGAGCGGCGTGAGGTGCTGGACCTGCGCGGCCAGACGCTGCCCTTCCTGCGGCTGGGGCGCCTGTTCCACCTGCCGGAGCGCGAAGTGAGCCGCCACTTCGTCGTCGTGGTGGGCCTGGCGCAGCAGCGGCTGGGCATCGCGGTGGACGAGCTGTTCGGCCAGCAGGACATCGTCACCAAGCCCCTGGGCGGCCGGCTGAGCCGCGTGAAGGGCATCTCCGGCGCCACCGACCTGGGCAACCGCCGCACCGTCCTGGTGCTGGATGTCGCGGAACTCCTGGAAGAGGGCATCGCGCAGGAGCGGCGCCGCGCTTGAGGCGTCCGCGCCGGGGGCTGCTATCCTCCCGGGCGTGTCCCGTTTCGAAGCCCTGCTCGACGCGTTCTTCTACCGCCCGGACGAGGACGTCAGCGGCCTGCTGGACTTCGCCGCGGGCAGTGACGACCGGGCGCAGCCGCTGCTGGAGGAGGAGCCCGTCGAGTACCTGGCCTTCCGCCTGGAGGCGGAGTGCTACGCGGTGCCCATCCTCGCGGTGAGGGAGATCTGCAAGGTGCCGCTGCTCACGGAGATTCCGCGCGCGGAGCCGCAGCTGTTGGGCGTGATGAACCTGCGCGGGGAGCTGCTGCCCGTCTACGACGTGAAGCTGCGGCTGCGGCTGGCGGACGCGCCGCCGTTGGTGGCGGGGCCGGACGCGGGCCTGCCGCCCCGGGCCGCGCGCATCCTGGTGCTCAAGACGGAGGACGGGCCCGCGGGCGTGTGGGTGGACTCGGTGGCGGGCGTGGTGCGGCTCAAGCCGTCCATGGTGGAGCTGTCGCCCGCGGGGCTGCGTGGAGACAGGGACTGCGTGGCGGGGCTGGGGCGCAAGGGCTCGCAGCTCTACATCCTGTTGGATCCGGAGCAGGCGCTCGCCCCATGACGGACCCCGTGAATCTGCTGGCCCGCCGCCCGCGCGGTGAGCGGACCTCCGAGACGCCCGCGGCCGAGGCGGAGGTGCAGCTGTGCGCCTTCTTCGTGGGCAACGAGGAGTACGTCCTGGACATCATGCGCGTGGAGGAGATCCTCCCGCCCCAGCGCGTGATTCCCATCCCGCACGCGCCCGCCTTCGTGGAGGGCGTGCTGCACCTGCGCGGCGCGATGCTGCCCGTGGTGGACCTGCACCGGCGCCTGTTGGGGCAGCCCGCGCAGGAGTCGCGGCGCACGCGGCTGCTCGTGTGCCGGCTGGGGACGCGGCGCGTGGTGACGCGGGTGGACCGCGTGGCGGAGGTGCTGCGCGTGCGCCGGTCCGACATCAAGCCCGCGCCGGCGCTCATGGCCGGGGGCCGCACGCCGTTCGTGGTGGGCGTGTGCGGGCCGCCGGAGCGGCTGCGGCTGCTGTTGGACTTGAAGGCGCTCCTGCGCGCGGAGCTGGAGCGCGACGCCCGCCCGCCGCCCGCGGGCTGAGCGCGCCGCATGTGGCGAAGGGTGCGAAGGTGAACGTTTCCATCCGGCGCAGGGCTGCCCACCGGCGGTGGGAGCCGTCTCGTGGGACGCGACTCCCCCGGCGGCTTCAAGCAGGATGCGGACATCCCGAGCAACACGAGCCCCGAAGGAGGACGGCGGATGAGCGACACGGAGCGGTCCCCCGCGGGGCAGGAAGAGGCCCGGTACCGGGCACTTCAGGCGGTGGACCCGCGCGCGCCCGGCGCCCTGGAGACCTTCACCACCGGCCTGCATGACGAGAGCTGGCGCGTGCGTCACGCGGCGGCGGAGGGACTGCGCCGCGTGCCGGATGCGCCGGGCGTCACCGCGCGGCTCATCTCCGTCCTGGGCAGGCGCGGTGAGACGGGCGCGCGCAACGCGGCGGCCGAGGCGCTGGCCGGAATGGGGCCGGTGGCGGTGCCTCCGCTGGTGCACCTGCTGGAGCACGAGGATCCGGATCAGCGCAAGCTGGCGGCGGACATCCTGGGCCAGCTGGGCCGGCCGGAGGTGGAGGACGTGCTCCTGCGCGCGCTCTCCGACGACGACCTCAACGTGCGCGTGGCGGCCGCGGAGGCGCTGGGCCGGATGGGCGGGGACGCCGCTGCGCGGGCGCTGGAAGGCCTGCTGGACGCGCCCACGCCCCTGTTGCGGCTGGCCGCGCTGGAGGGGCTCGCGTCGCTCAAGCGCGCCCCCCCGTTGTCGCGGGTGCTGGCGCTGGTGGAGGACCCCGGGGTGCAGCGCAGCGCCCTGCGGCTGTTGGGCCTGTACGCCCCAGGCGTGGCCACGGAGCGCATCTGCCGGGCGCTGGCGTCGCCGGTGCGCTCGGTGCGCGAGGCGGCGCTCGTCGCGCTCGGGAAGCAGGCCGTGGGGCTGGGCCCGTACGAGCGGGGTGAGCTGGATGCCGTGGCGCGCTCCGTGCTGAGCGGCATCCCGGACGTGACGGCGCACGTGGCGCAGGCCCTGGACGGCGATGACGTCCGGGTGCGGGCCGGCGCGCTGGTGGCGGCCGGAGCGCTGGGCGAAGCGTCGCTCGCGGTGGCGGTGGCGGAGGTGGCGCGCGAGGACCGGCTGTTGCGCGAGGTGCTCTTCACGCTGGGCCAGCTGGGGCCGGAGGGCCGGCGCCTGTTGCTCGGGAGCATGGGCACGCTGTCGCTGCCCGCGCGCACGGTGGCGGCCGAGGCGCTGGTGCTGCTGGTGGACTCGACGTCGGTGCCGGAGCTGTGCGCGCTCCTGGAGTGGGCGGAGGACGACCTGCGCGCGGTGGTGGTGCGCGCGCTGGGGCGCACGCGCTCGCCGGACGCCGTGGCGCCGCTGGTGGAGCTGCTCTCGGACCCCGCGCTGTCGGGCATGGCGGCGCGAGCGCTGGAGCAGCTGACCGTGGCCCACCCGCTGGAGGCGCTGGCCGCGCTGGAGGCGGCGGTGGAGCAGCGCACGACGCCAGCGGCGGTGGCGGTGCTGGGCCGGCTGGGCGGCGCGAGGGTGCTGCCCGTGCTGCGGCGGATTGCCCGTGATGAAGACGCTTCCTGGCGCGCGGCGGCGGTGGAGGCGGCGGGCCGCGCGGACGGAGAGGCCGGCCTGGAGCTGGCGCGCGGCGCGTTGGCGGATGAATCCCCCAAGGTGCGCATCGCCGCGGTGCGCTCCCTGGGGCAGCAGGGCGGCAGGGAGGCCGCGACGTTCCTGGGGCTCGCGCTGAAGGACGAGGACCGCGGCGTGCGCGTGGCAGCGGTGGAGGCCGTGGGCGCGGCGGGCGCGAAGGAGCGCACGCCGGACCTGGAGGCCCTGGTGCGCCATGGCGATGGTGCGCTCGCGATGCTGGCGGTGCGCGCGCTGACGAAGCTGGGGACGGTGGGCGCGGGCGTGCTGTGGGACGCGCTCAGCCATCACGACGCGGAGGTGGTGAAGGCGGCGTTGCAGGCGCTGGGGGCGGCGGGGGCGTCGGCGGATGGGGCGGCGCTGGCGATGTCGCTCCTGGGCCACC
>NZ_RAWC01000054.1:0-44711 GCF_003611685.1 Corallococcus sp. CA049B
CCCTCCCCGCCCCCTTTCGACGCGTCGAGCCACGCCGGCCGACCTGTCGGCGCTTCTGCCGCACTGCGTTTTCGGACACTCCGCGCGGACTTCTTGAGACCTGGGAACCTACCGGGTTGAGGCGGCCCCGCGCACACGGGTAGCGTGGGCGGACATGCCGATGACCCCCGAACGCCTTGTCTTCCAGCAGAGCTTCGAAGGGCTGATTCGCGCCCTGGGTGACCACCTGGACGAGCCGTGCGCGCAGCAGCTGCGCGCGGCCGGCATCGACCCTCGCGGAAAGCTGGCGGTGGCCTATCCGCTGGAGGTGTGGGTGGAGTCGCTGAAGCTGGCGTCGTCCGTGCTCGCGCCCGAGGCCACGCTGGACGACGGCGCGGAGGTGGTGGGCCGGCGCTTCCTGGAGGGCTACGGCGCCACGCTCATCGGCAGCGCGCTCCTGGCGGGCGTGCGGCTCCTGGGGCCGCACCGGATGCTGGAGCGGATGACGCGCAACCTGCGCACCGGCACCAACTACCTGGAGGCGCGGCTGGAGCAGACAGGGCCCACGCGCTACGTGCTCACCTGTCGCCCGGTGGTGATCGCCGGCTTCTACCGGGGCCTCTTCTCCGCCGGCCTGGAGATGAGCGGCGCGCACGGCGCCTCCGTGGTGCTGATGCGCGCCGCGGGCGACGCGGCGGTGTACGACCTGTCCTGGCTGCCGGAGAAGGGCGTCAGCAAGCCCCCCGAAGCGAAGCCCCTGCCCCCCCGAGGCCCCCAGCCGAGGAGCTGAGCGGGCCCTATATTCGGCCCATGCTCCGTTTCCCGAAAACCGCCGTGGTGGTGCTCGCGCTGGCCCTCGCATCCGGGGCCCTGGCCGCGAGCGGCAGTCCGCAGCTGCAGACCTACTTCCAGGGCTCGGTGGACAGCCCCACCTACCAGCAGCAGGCCTTCCAGCGCGTGGCGAAGGCCTGGAAGCAGCCGGGCCCCAAGGGCACGCCGGCCCTGGGCAAGAAGACCATCGTCCAGGCCGTGCTCGACAAGGACGGCAAGCTGGTCTCCACCGCCATCCTCACCGGGTCCGGCGCCAAGGCGTGGGACGCCGCCGCGCTCGCCGCGGTGAAGAAGGCGGCGCCCTTCCCCCCGCTGCCCAAGAGCACCGCCACGGCCACGGTGGAGGCCCACTTCCACTTCGCGTGGGTCAGCTCACCTTGATGACGATCTTCCCGAAGTGCGCGCCCTGCTTCAGGTGCTCGAAGGCGGCGCGCGCCTCCGCGAAGGGGAACACGCGGTCCACCACCGGGTGGATGTCATTGAGCGTGAACGCGCGCGTCAGCGCCTCGAAGGACTGACGGTGCCCCACGAACACGCCCTGCACGCGCAGGTTCTGCATCAGGATGGGGACCAGCGACACGGTGCCCGCCCCGCCGGACAGCACGCCGATGACGGACACGGTGCCGCCCACGCGCAGCGCCTTGAGTGACTTCTCGAACGTCCCCGAGCCGCCCACCTCCACCACGTGGTCCACGCCCACGCCGCCGGTGAGCGTGCGCGCCGCCTTCTCCCAGTCCGGCGTGGTGACGTAGTTGATGCCCTCGTGGGCGCCCAGCTTCAGGGCCCGCGCCAGCTTGTCGTCGCGGCTGGACGTGGCGATGACGTGCGCGCCGAACAGCCGGGCAATCTGCAACGCGAAGATGGACACGCCGCCCGTGCCCTGGACCAGCACCGTGTCTCCGGCCTTGAGCGCGCCATGGGTGACGAGCGCGCTCCACGCCGTCACCGCCGCGCACGGCAGCGTGGCGGCCTCTTCGTCGGACAGGTACGCGGGCGTGGGCACCACGCCGTCCTCGTGCAGCAGCATCGTGTCCGCGAGCGCGCCATCCAGCGGCCCGCCCAGCGTGGTGGCGGTGATGGCCTTCGTCGGCTCACCGGCCTGCCAGCCCTGCGCGAACAGCGTCATCACCCGGTCGCCAGGCTTCACGCGGGTGACGCCCGGCCCCACCGCGTCCACCACGCCCGCGCCGTCCGAGTTGGGCACCAGCGGCAGCTTCTGGCGCGGGTTGTAGCGGCCCTCCACCATCATCAGGTCGCGCGAGTTGAGGCTCGTGGCCTTCACGCGCACGCGCACCTGGAACGGTCCAGGCACGGGATCCGGCCGCTCCGCGCGCACCAGGTTGTCCAGGCCGAAGGCTCCGCGAATCTCGTAGACGTTCATGGCTCAAGAACTTAGAGCCAGGGCCTCTCTCCGAACAGGGTCCCACCATGTCACTGCTCCAGAAGTTGATGGAACACGCCTCGCTCCATGAGCCCTGCGGGACGGCCGGGAAGCGGGCCCAACTCAAGGCCGGACTCCCAGCCTCCGCCGCGACGAAGCAGGTGGATGGAGACCTGACGCTGACGGAGGGAACGGACCTCGTCTTCGAAGAGGGCCGCGTCCACGTGAAGGGCCACCTCCTCCTGGAGGACCAGTCCCGCCTGCTGGTCGCGGGGGACCTGGTGGTGGAGGGCAACATCCTCCACGAAGGGTTCGACTACGCCCTGCTCTTCGCGGGCGGCTCCATCCAGGCGGACAACCTCCTCTTCCACGGCGAGCTCGTCACACTGGGAGGCCTCACCCTGCGCGGCGCGGCCTGGACCTATTACAATGATTACTCCACCTACGCGGACACACTGACGGCTCGCGCGGTGGTGGCCGACGACCGCGCGGACGCCGTGGATCAGGTCCACGCGGACACGCACCTGGAAGGGCACGCCCGGGTCATCGAGGGAGCGCTGGAGCAACTGCTGCACCCCGACGCGTGGGACAGGTACCAGGAGGGCTCCTACGCCGCGCTGGCCAGACATCTGCGCCAGGGTCAGCCTTTGCTGCGCGACCCAGCTCCACGGCGCAAGTAATTGCCGGGAAGCACCTGGGACGTCCTTCTTCCGGAAATACATGAACGGCATGTTCGTTCTGTCTTTCGCCCAAGGAGGGCTTTACCCATGTCACGTTTCTTCGGTCGTCCCGCGGTGCTGGCGTGCGCGCTGGCGCTGGGGCTCCAGGCCTGTGGCGGCAGCGAGCTTCCCCCCGAGTCCATCACCCCGAGCGCGCCAGAGGTCCAGGCGCAATCCCTGACACAGGACGCGGCGCCGGACATCCTGGCGCAATTGCAGGCGGTTCCCGGCCTCACGGTGCTGCTGGAGCGGCCGCCGACCTCCACGGGCGCGCGCATCTTCGTGCTCGCCTATGACCAGCCGGCGGACCACCTGCACCCGAATGGCACGCGCTTCCAGCAGCGGATGACGCTGATCTTCCGGAACGCGGAGGCGCCCATGGTGCTGGCCAGCACGGGCTATGGCATCAGCACGAACCCCGGCCAGACGGAGCCCACCTTCCTCTTGCAGGGCAACCAGTTGCAGGTGGAGCACCGCTTCTTCGGGCCCTCCATTCCGCAGCCCGCGAACTGGAGGCTGCTCAGCATCGAGCAGGCAGCGGCGGACCACCACCGCATCGTCCAGGCGTTCAAGCCGCTCTTCCCGGGCAAGTGGATCAGCACCGGCGGCAGCAAGGGCGGCATGACGTCGCTCTACCACCGGGCGTTCTTCCCGCGGGACGTGGACGCCACCGTGGCCTACGTGGCGCCCAACAGCTACGGCACGCAGGACCCGCGCTACGTGAAGTTCCTGAGCAAGCTGGGCACGCCCGCGTGCCGCGAGAGCATCCGCGGCTTCCAGCGTGAGGTGCTGGAGCGGCGCGCGGAGGTGGAGCCGCTCTTCCAGGCGACGGCCGCGGCGTATTACGGCAGCACCTACGACTTCCTGGGCGTGGACAAGGCGCTGGAGTTCAGCACCCTCGAGCTCCCCTTCGCCTTCTGGCAGTACGGCAACGCGTCGGGGTGTGACGCGATTCCTCCGCGGGGAGGCCCCGCGCAGGGGCTGGTGGACTTCATGGATGAGGTGGTCGGCCTCTCGTACATGAGCGACGGGGACCTGGACTACTACGCGCCCTACGACTTCCAGGCCGCGACCCAGCTGGGCAGCTACGCGTCCGACGAAGCCCACCTGCGCGGCGTCCAGCGCTATCCCCGGGGCTACGACCCGCGGGCGCTCGTGCCCTTCGACATGCGGCCGTACCCCTTCAACCCCTTCGTGATGCCCATCGTGGAGGGCTGGGTGAAGGCGCTCGGCGAGCGCATCCTGCTCGTCTACGGAGAGAACGACCCGTGGTCCACGGGCGCGTTCAGCGTGAGCGCGCGCAATGACTCGTACCGGTTCTTCCAGCCGGGCGGCAACCACGGCTCCCGCATCACGGCCCTGCCGGAGGCGGAGCAGGCCGTGGCGCTGGAGCGGCTGCGGACCTGGGCGGGGCTGCCCGCGGAGAGCGCCCGGTCCATGAGCCTGCGGGCCCACAGCGAGGAGTCCGCGGAGCTGCCCGTCACCACGGGCGTGGTGGACCGCCGCCGCGGCCCGCCGCGCGACTGACCTTCAGGGCCGTTCAGCCGTCACCTCGCGGTCCACGTCCAGGAAGGCGCGGAACGCGGGGGACACCTGGGCGCGGCTGGGGAACGGCGACGTGAAGTACCGCTTCGTCATCGACCTCCAGAGCCTGGGTTGACCTTCATGGCGAGCATCGGGCGGTACGCCGCCCGGTAGGACCAGGCCAGGAAGATTTCCGCCGCCAGGAGCATCACCGCCATGCCCAGGCCTGACGGCGCCAGGAAGGCGTGCGTCAGGAAGATGTTCACGATGACCGGCGCGATGAGCGCCAGCGCCAGCGGGACGAAGCGGTTGGCCAGCAGCAGCAGGCCCACCACCGTCTCCGTGCCCTTCACCAGCGCGAACAGGAAGCCCGTCGCCTTCATCGCGATGCCGAAGGCCACCGCCGGATCCGCCGGGTCCAGGTCCTTGGGCATGGGAATGAACTCCAGGAACCCGTTCAGCCCGAAGACGAAGAACACCAGCCCCATGAACACGCGGGCCGCCGTCGGCAGGAAACGGGCGAATGACTTCTTCTTCGGGGAGGCGTCCACCCCGGGGGTGGTGGAGGAGAGGGTGGCGTCCATGGCGTGCTCCGTTCAGGTGAAATCGCGGGCCTTCTACTCCACGTCGATTCAGGGCCCCACGAATCGACACGTGCCGCGCTTTTCAGCGGTTCGGCAGTCCGCCTACATGGCCGTACGTCCGGGCGCGCAGCCGCAGCACCTGGTACGTGGCGCCGCAGAGGAACAGGCCCAGCAGCGTCGCCAGGGCTGCCTGCACCACCGGGGACTGCGGGCTGTCCGCCAGGGGCTTGTCCGCGGGCAGCCGGGTCAGCGTCTCGTTGATGCCCGGCACCAGCAGCACCATGAAGCTGGCGGAGTACGTGAGGGTCCGCACGTATTCCGTGGCGCGGCCGAACACGCCCAGGCCCGGCGCCGCCGCGCCCACCGCCATGAGCAGCAGCGCCACGAGCCCCAGCGCGTGGCCCGGGTTGAAGCCGCCCGTGCTGGACAGGCCGAACGACGTCACCACCGACGTCACCATGCTGGCGACATACGCCTTGCCGACGCGCGTCCCCGGGTCGATGCGCCCGTCGCGCACGAAGGCCCAGACGCCGAAGACGATGGGAGGCACGCTCACGAGCGTGTGGATGATGCCCAGGAGGGACAGGGGGTTCGCCATGACAGGACTCCAGCTGAGAGGGATGAGGCTTCAGGCCAGCAGGTATTCGCGGATCATCACGCGGGCGCGGTGCAGGCGGCTCTTCACCGCCGCCGGGTCCAGCGACAGGCGCTCGGCCATCTCGCGGATGGAGAGCGCTTCGAAGTCGCGCAGCACGACGACCTCCAGGTACCGCGGCGGCAGCGACTCCAGCGCGGACGCCATGTCCAGCCGCAGCGAGTCCGGCGTGTGCGCGGACATCCACTGGTCCACGAGCGCCTCCTCGTAGGGGTCCTGCTTCAGCACCGTGCGGGCCAGGCGGCGGCACTCGCGCTGGACGATGCGGAACATCCACCCGGAGAACGACTTCAGTTGGCGCACGGCGGACAGCTGGCGGGACATCACCAGCAGGGCCTCCTGGACCGCGTCGTCCACGTCGCTGATGAGGCAGCGCTTCTGCGCGTAGCGCCGGAGATTCGGCTGCTGGAGCTGGAGCAGGTGCACCATCGCGTCGCGGTCACCGGCATGGGCCGCGAGCAACAGCGCGTCGGGAGTCGGAGTCGAGCCCATGGAACCTGCCTCGTGCGGCGGGGAAAATCCCCGTTCGCGGGATAAGAGGTGGCCACGGGGCGAATGGATTCGCGGCCCTGCTGATTTTTCTTGGGCCCTGCCCAACCGCTGGAAATGCCAGGGGTTTCAGCGCCAGAGGTTGGTGCGCGCCAATTCCAGCACCTCGTTGGTGCGGCCGTTGAGCAGGGCCTTGATGCCGAACAGGGTGAAGCCCGCGGCCATGGACGCGGTGATGCGCGGTGGCATCACCAGCTCCGCCTTGCTGACCACGGCGTCCACCAGCACGGGCCCGGGCGTCGAGAGCGCCAGCTGGACGGCTTCATCCACGTGCCCCGGGTCCTCCACGCGCAGGCCCTTGATGCCCACGGCCTCCGCCAGCGCGGCGAAGTTCGGGTTCTGGAGCGCCGTGCCCACGTCGAGCATGCCGCCCACCTGCTGCTCCATGGCCACGAAGCCCAGGGAGCTGTTGTTGAACACCACGACCTTGATGGGCAGCCCCAGCTGCACCAGGCCGATGAAGTCCCCCATCAACATCGTGAAGCCGCCGTCACCGGAGAAGGCGATGACCTGCCGGTCCGGGAAGGCCTTCTGCGCGCCAATGGCCTGCGCGAGGGCGCTCGCCATGGAGCCGTGGTTGAAGGAGCCCACCAGCCGCCGGCCGCCCCGCATGGTCGCGTAGCGCGCGGCCCACACCGTGGGCAGGCCCACGTCACAGGTGAAGATGGCGTCGTCCGCCGCCTGGAGGTCGAACGCGCGGGCCACCTGCGGCGGGTGGATGGGCTTCTTGCCCACCGTGCCCTGCCCCAGCGAGTCCAGCTCCTCGCGCGTCTTGCGGTAGTGCGCGAGCGCGCGCTCCAGGTGCTTCGTGTCGCGCTTCGTTTCGATGCGAGGCAGGAGCGCCTGGACGATGGCGGACACGCTGCCCACCACGCCCAGGTCCACCCGCGTGCGCTTGCCGATGTTCTCCGCGCGCACGTCCACCTGGATGATCCGCGTATCGGCGCTGTCCGGGTAGAACTGCCGGTAGGGGAAGTCCGTGCCCAGCATCAGGAGCACGTCGCAGTCGATCATCGCCCAGTATCCGGACGCGTAGCCGATGAGCCCCGTGAGCCCCACGAAGTGGGGGTTGTCCTTCTCCACGAACTCCTTGCCCCGGAGCGCGGAGACGACGGGCGCCTGGAGGCGCTTCGCCAGCTCCACCACCTGCGCGCCCGCGCCCTCGCAGCCCGCGCCGCACAGCAGCGTCACGCGCCCACCTCGGTTGAGCAGCGCGGCCATCTGCTCCACCTGCGCGGAGGAGGGCATCAACTGGGACGGCGACGCGCGCAGCGACTCCGGCGTGGGGGCGCGAGCGTCCTCCGCCTTCAGCATGGCGATGTCGCCGGGGAGCACCACCACGGCCACGCCGCCCTTGCCCACCGCGCTGCGGACGGCGATCTCCGCGGTGCGCTGCATCTGGTTGGGCCCGGAGACCAGCTCGCAGTAGTGGCTGCACTCCTTGAAGAGCGACTCCGGATGGGTCTCCTGGAAGTAGCCGGTGCCCAGCTCCACGGAGGGGATCTGCGCGGCGATGGCCAGCACCGGCGCCCGGCTGCGGTGGCAGTCGTACAGGCCATTGATGAGGTGCAGGTTGCCGGGGCCGCAGCTCCCCGCGCACACGGCGAGCTGCCCGGTGAGGTGCGCCTCCGCGCCCGCGGCGAAGGCGGCGGCCTCCTCGTTGCGCATGGGCACCCATTCGATGTCACCCCGGCGGCGCAGCGACTCCGTGAGGGCGTTCAGGCTGTCACCCACCACGCCATAGATGCGCTTCACCCCCGCGAGCGCGAGGACCTCCGCGAACTGGTCCGCCACCGTCTTCTTCATGGTCCATCCCTCGCCAGGGCCGGTTCACCCCGGGCGAAGATGTGCACCGTCCCGCTGGCCTGCGACCGGCCGTGCGGCCAGGCCCCAAGCAAGGCTGGCTGCCCGGTGCAGGCGGAGGGGCGCTCAGGGGAAGCCGCTGAGCACGATCTTGCCCAGCGTGCGGCCCGTCTCCACCGCCGCATGCGCGCGCCGGAGGTTCGCGGCGGTGAGCGGCCCGAAGTCCTGGGTCATGGTGGTCCGCAGCGTGCCGCCCTCCACCAGGTCCGCCACCGTGTCGAGCAGCCGCTGCTGGGAGAGCGGATCCGCGTCGTAGAGCGCGCGCGTGAACATCAGCTCCCAGTGGAGCGCCAGGCTCTTGCGCTTCATCGCGTTCACGTCGAGCGGCGTCTGAGGATCGTCGATGATGCCCAGGTGCCCGAAGGGCGCCATCAGCTCCACCAGCTGCGCGAAGTGCTGCTCCGTCGCGGTAAGCGCCATCACGTAGCGCACGCCGCCCGGCACCAGCGCCTTCACCTGCTCGGCCAGGGGCTGGCGGTGGTCCACCACGTGGTGCGCGCCCAGGGACTTGCACCACTCCACCGTCTCCGGCCGCGACGCCGTGGCGATGACCGTGAGGTCCGTCAGCTTGCTGGCGATCTGGATGGCCATGGAGCCCACGCCCCCCGCGCCGCCCACCACGAGAAGCTCATCCTTCCGGGTGCCCGTCTTGTGCCGTGGCACGCCCAGGCGCTCGAACAGCAGCTCCCACGCGGTGATGGAGGTGAGCGGCATCGCGGCCGCCTGGGCGAAGGTCAGCCCCCTCGGCTTGCGGCCGACGATGCGCGCGTCCACCACGTGCAGCTCGGAATTCGTCCCCGGCTTCGCGATGGAGCCCGCGTAGAACACCTCATCGCCGGGGCGGAAGTGTTTCACGTCCCTCCCCACGGCCTCCACCACGCCGGCCGCATCCCAGCCGAGCACGCGCGGCGAGGGCTCCACCTTGTCCTTGGGCGCGCGCACCTTCACGTCCACGGGGTTCACGGACACGGCGCGCACGCGCACCAGCAGGTCTCCAGGACCGGGCGTGGGGTCCGGCAGTTCCACGTCGACGAAGGCTTCGGGATGGTCACTGGGGAGGTACTTCGTGAGGGCGACGGCTCGCATTGGGGGCTCCTTTGCGTGCAACATCGTCCCGAAGGTTGGAACGGACAAGTACGCAGGATTTCCGCCCATACGCACGAAAAGGGAACCATGGCCCGGCACAAGACGTATGACTGCTCCGCCGGTTGTCCGGTGTCCGCGACGCTGGATGTGATTGGCGGCAAGTGGAAGGGGCTCATCCTCTACCACCTGCTCGAAGGCACGCTGCGCTTCGGCGAGCTGCGCAAGCGCATCCCGGACGTCACCCAGCGGATGCTCACGCAGCACCTGCGCGAGCTGGAGGAGAGCGGGCTCGTGCACCGGCAGGTGTACGCGGAGGTGCCTCCGCGCGTCGAATACAGCCTCACCCCGCAGGGCCAGACGCTGCGAGGCGTGATTGCCGCGCTCAAGTCCTGGGGAGAGACCTACCTGGGCCGGAAGGCTCCGAAGCAGGCCCCGGAGCCCGCGGCCTCGAAACGCCGGCTCGCCGTCGCGGGTCGATGAAAGCGCGACGCCCTACCCCGCCGCGCGCACCAGGCGCAGCACCAGCACGAAGTGCAGCCCCGCGCCCACCAGCGTCATGGCGTGGAACACCTCGTGGTAGCCGAAGACGCCGGGCCGGGGGTTGGGCCGCTTGAAGGCATACGCGAGCGCGCCCAGCGTGTACGCCAGCCCCCCGGCGATGATGAGCGCGATGGCGGAAGGCCCCACCGCGCGGAAGACGTCGCCGAAGTACGGCATCATCGTCCACCCCACCCCGATGGCCAGCGCCGCCGTCACCCACTTGGGCGCGCCCACCCAGAACAGCGACTGCAGGATGCCCAGCAACGCCCCCGCGTAGAGCCACGCCATCAGCGGGTTGCCCACCTCCGGAGGCAGCCCCAGCAGGATGACCGGCGTGTACGTCCCCGCGATGAGCAGGAAGATGGCCGCGTGGTCCGCCCGGCGCATCCACGCGCGGGCCTTCGGTGACCAGTTCACCCGGTGGTACGTCGCGCTGATGGTGAACAGCCCCACCAGGCTCAGCGCGTACAGCGCGGATGCCACCGCCGTGCGCTGCGTGGGCGCCATCGCCACCAGCACCACCCCCGCTCCCACCGCGAACGCCGCCGCCCACTGGTGCAACACGCCCCGCAGCTTCGGCTTCTCCATGCCCGGCACCGCCGCGCTCACGCGCGCCCCATTGCGGACTCGACACCCTTCGGAACGAAGCATTTCATGACGGTGGCGACTCCACGCCTTCCCTACGGGATGGTAGGTTTCGGTCCGGTAAGTTACTGACGGGTAGGTTAGAGGTCAACTTGAAGAAGAAACAGCGGCTCACGGGCGCGGAACGCCGGGTCCAGTTGATGGAGATCGGCCGGTCGGTCTTCGCCTCGAAGGGCTACGAGGCGACCTCGATTGAAGAGGTCGCCCAGCGGGCGGGTGTGTCCAAGCCCATCGTCTACGAGCACTTCGGCGCGAAGGAGGGCCTGTACGCGGCCATCGTGGACCGGGAGCTGGAGGACCTGGTGGTGCGCGTGTCCGCGAGCATCGCGCAGGGCACGCCCCGGCAGCGCTTCGAGGACGCGGTGCTGGCGTTCATGGCCTACGTGAAGGAGGAGCCTGCGGGCTTCGCGGTGCTCACGCGGGACTCGCCCACGGCGGCGGCGCGGCGCGGCCTGACGCGCGTCATCGACGACCTGGCCCAGCGCGTGAGCGACGTCTTCCGCAGCGAGTTCGAGCGCGCCGGCTACCCGCCCAAGGTGGCGCCCATCTACGCCAACGCGCTGGTGGGCATGGTGACGCAGGTGGGCCACTGGTGGGCCGCGGAGGGCAAGTCCTTCTCCACGGAGAACGTGGCCCGCCATGTCGCCGCGCTCGGGTGGATGGGTTTGAGACACCTGCCCAAGGACCCGGCGGCACCCGGCGTGAAGCGCGAGGTGAAGCTGCGCAAGGGCTGAAGCCCCCGCAGTGGCCGCTTCGCGGGAACCCGGGTCTCCTGAATTGCCCAGGAAATTTCTTTTCTGGGTGAAAGCACACCCCCTGGAAAGCGCCCCTCGCGCGAACCGGAGTCCCCCATGCGCATCCGTCACTACGCCTCGCTCGCGTCCTTCCTGCTGCTGGGAAGCGCCTGTGGTCCCACCGACACCGCTGAAGACACCTCCCAGACGGAGGCGCAGACCAGCGCGCTGGCCGCGAAGCCCGTGCGCGGCGACGGCCTCCGCCAGCTCCAGGCGCAGCGCCCCGGCTTCCTCAAGGGAGCGGGCGAGCTGACCTCGCGGCGCTTCCACGTGGACGGGCGCGGCCAGGCGCATGAGCGCCTCACGCAGACGTTCCAGGGCGTGCCTGTCTTTGGCGCGGCGGCCATCGTCCACCTGGACGCGAACGGCGCGGTCGCGGGCGTGACGGACAAGCTCGTGCGCGACCTCAAGGTGGACACCACGCCCCGGCTGCGGGCCCAGGAGGCCATCCAGCGCGCCGTGTCCGGGCTGGAGGCCGCGGGCAGTGTGATTTCGGGCGCGCCCCGCGCGGACCTGCAGATCCTCGCCGACAGCAAGGACACCCGCCTGACGTGGCGCGTGCAGTTGGAGACGGTGGACGTGGACGGCCTGCCCTCCATGCCGAACGTCTTCATCGACGCGCGCACCGGTGACTCCGTCTGGAGCTTCGACAACCTCCAGACGAGCCGCAACCGGAAGACCTACACGGCGAAGAACCGCACCACGCTGCCCGGGACGCTGGTGCGCGGCGAGGGCCAGGGCGCCTCTGGCGACGCGGTGCTGGACCAGGCCCACGACAACGCGGGCTTCACGTACGACTTCTACGCCAACGTGTTCGGCCGGGACAGCTACGACGGGCTGGGCACCGCGCTCACCTCCAGCGTCCACTACAGCAAGAACTACGTGAACGCGTTCTGGAACGGGACGCAGATGGTCTACGGCGACGGTGACGGCTCGCAGTCCAGCGCGCTCACGGTGCTGGACGTCGTGGGCCACGAGCTGACCCACGCCGTCACGGACACGTCCTCGGAGCTCATCTACGCCAACGAGTCCGGCGCGCTGAACGAGGCCATGTCGGACGTCTTCGGCGCCGCCATCGAGGCGTACCGGGACGGCGCCGTCAGCGCCAACACCTGGAAGATTGGCGAGGAGTGCTGGACGCCGGCCACCCCGGGCGACGCGCTTCGCTACATGAACGACCCGGCCATCGCGGGGGACTACGACTACTACCCCACGCGCTACACCGGCACGTCGGACAGCGGCGGCGTGCACTGGAACTCCGGCATCGCGAACCTGGCGTTCCACCTGATGGTCAACGGCGGCACGCACCCGCGCGGCAAGACGAGCAACGTGGTGCCCGCGCTCGACGCCAACACCTACGCCAGCATCATGAAGGGCGCGGCCATCTTCTACCGCGCGAACACCGTCTACCTGACGCCGGGCAGCACCTTCGCCGACGCGCGCGGCGCCACCGCGCAGGCGGCCTCGGACCTGTACGGCGCCAGCGCCGTCACGTCCGTCAACGAGGCCTGGAGCGCCGTGGGCGTGGCCGCGCCGCCGGTCTGGACGACCCTCACCACGCTGACCAACGTCTCCGGGGCCCGCAACAGCAACACCAACCTGAGCTACGTGAAGCCCTCCGGCGCCACCGCGATGCGCTTCGCGCTGGCCGGCGGCACGGGTGACGCGGACCTCTACGTGAAGTTCGGCAGCGCGCCCACGACGTCCAGCTACGACTGCCGCTCCGCGGGCGCCAGCAGCGACGAGACCTGCACCATCAACGGCGCGCAGTCGGGTACGTACTACGTGCTCATCCGCGGCTACAGCGCCTTCTCCGGCGCCACCTTCACGGTGAGCTCCGGGCAGTAGTTGTATGCCGGCGCGGCCTCCACGGCCCTGGGGGCCGCGCCGGGCTTTTCATCCGCATCAAGCCTTCGGGGGCCGCGCCTTGAGCGCGGCCTGGATGCCCTCCAGCGCGCCCGGCGCTTCGATGAAGCGAAGGTGCCCGGGAATAATCAGCGCGGCGGGCGTAACCCCATCAGCTTTTCCACTGAAGGGGAGTCCACACCATGAAGCGTTTCACGCAGGCGTTGGGAACGTCCGTCGCGCTGGTTCTGCTGGCCGTACCCGTGGCGTACGCAGGGTCGAAGTCGGCATTCAACGTGAACGTGAACACCTCCCTCCGTTACGCGGAAGGGGCGCAGGGCACGGCGCGCAACAGCTCCGACACCGTCCAGCGCATCTACTGCCGCACGTTCGCGGACTCGGCGGGAAATGAGTCCGTGCGGTGCTTCGCCGTGTCCGCGGCGAGCGTGTCCGCGACCTGCTTCTCCACCCTGCCCGCGCACGTGCGCAGCGTGCAGTCCGCTGGCGACGCGTCCTTCATCTATTTCACCTGGGACACGAGCGGCGTCTGTCAGTCCATCGACGTGCTCAAGGGCTCGCACCTGGAGCCGAAGGCGCCGTAGTCCCGCTGCTTGCGCCGCGCCCCCGGAGCCTCTCGATGAAGACCTTCCTCCAGACACTGTTGTCACAGGTCCCGGGCATCGCGCTCGGCATCACCGGGGGCGTGGCGCTGACCTTCGCCACCCTGGAGTCCCGCGTGGAGCGGATGCTCGACGTGCAGACCCGCCAGCTTCGCGGGCTCGCGCAGTCCTGTCCCGCCCCCACCTCCGGGGTGACGCGGACGCAGGACTCCCGCGAGGAGCTGCGGCTCATCCGCGAACAGCTCGCCGTGCTCGCGGCGAGGGAGCCCGTGGCGGCCCCACCCGCACCGCCCGTGGAGCTGGCGCGTCCTGCCCCCACGCCCGAACAATGGGAGGCCTCCCGCCAGGGACAGCAGGTCCTGGACGACGCCATCACGCGAGGCCGCTGGACGGACGATGATCAGCGGCGCTTCCACCAGGCCCTCGGCGCCGGCCCGCGCGAAGAGGTCGAGGCGATGGAGCGCGAGCTGTCCGTGGCCATCAACAGCGGTCAGCTCCGTCCAGTTCTGGGCGAAGAGCGGTAGCGCGCGAAGCGACGCAGCTGCGTCCGCGCGGCACGCAGCTTCGCGAGCGTGCGCGGGCCGCGGATGTGATCCCGCGAGGTTGCGGTCTGGTCCTGGCCTTGCAGCTGGAGAGAGCGTGGCCGTGAAACAGGTTGTGTTTCACGGCGCGTGCCCCCTCACCCGCCAGATCCTGCCATGACGATCTCCACGTCCCTCACCATCCAGAACAACTCCGGCTGCCCCATCGATGACCTCGGCGGGCCCGACTACCAGGACGGCTCGCTCAGCGGCAGCGCGCCCGCGAGCAGCATCGCCGCGGGCTCCAGCACGACCTTCAAGGTCGAGCAGAACAACTCCATCTCCCCGGGTCCTGAAGGCACGGTGACGTACAAGCTGGAGACGGGGAACGAGCAGGTGCCGCTCTCCTTCTACTGGAACTACTCCAGCGGCGCGCAGCACCACGAGTCCTATACCGCCACCACGAACGACAGCCTGGCGCCGGTGGTCATCACCCAGACGGACACGGACGGGGACCACCACGCGACCACCTACCGGGTGGACTTCAAGCCGCGCGCCCCCCATGAGTGGGACCTGGTGTGGGCGCTGTCCGTGGGGCTCATCAACAAGCAGCTGAACGCGCTGCTCTACTACCAGCTCCTCCCGTCCTCCTTCACGCAGGCCGCCAGCGGCGGAGCCCAGCTCACCGTGGCGACGATGGGCGTCCCGACCGTGTCGGTGCCCGACGACCAGACGACCCA
This sequence comes from Corallococcus sp. CA049B, assembly GCF_003611685.1. Classification (NCBI taxonomy): domain Bacteria; kingdom Pseudomonadati; phylum Myxococcota; class Myxococcia; order Myxococcales; family Myxococcaceae; genus Corallococcus; species Corallococcus sp. CA049B. The sequence continues at coordinate 14,877 of NZ_RAWC01000054.1, forward strand.
CCTGGACGTGCACCTGGCCTTCAGCACCGCGACCCTCCAGTACGTGGAGTCCGGCGCGACGAAGACGCAGGACCTGTCGGGGACGACGGTCATCGTGTCGCTGGACCTGTCGCAGGCGCAGGTGACGGACCCCAACACGCTGGCCGCCACGACGGAGGCGAAGCAGCACATCCAGGGGCTCCAGTCGCTCAACTACTCCGTCTACCGCCTCTTCCTGGACCTGGCCAACCCGTCGCTGTTCCGCTCGCTCCAGGTGGTGAACGCGAGCAACCAGCCCGTGGCGCTCAGCCAGGCCGCGCAGAGCGCGCTCCAGGCCACGCTGGCCGGCGTGGGCCACATGGACGTGGCGTACACGACGCAGGCGCCGGGCAGCCCCGCGAGCATCGTCCCCACGCTCGCGAAGGAGCGCACCACCCGCTACAGCGCCAACGGGAACTTCAGCACGCTCAACGTGTGCATGATGAGCCGGGGCCGGAAGGAGCCCAACTGGAGCTCGCGCTTCGGCTTCACCGCGCCGCTGGCCGCCACCACCAACCCGGACGGCACCCTGGCGGAGGCCCGTGCGCGGCTGTTCCTCAGCCAGGACACGCTGGGCGAGGGCTACCTCAAGCCGACGGTGCTGCCCGCCATCCTGAAGGCCTCCGGCATCCCCGGCAGCATCATGCGGCTGGCGCCGCTGATGTACGAGTGCGTCGGCACGCGCGACAACTCCAGCAAGAACGACGGGCGCGGTGAGTTCGTCCAGGTGAACAACGGCTTCGACCAGTACGTGTTCGGCACGGAGGCCATCGTCTTCACCACCCAGCCCAACCTCACCCAGACCGACCGCTGCACGCTGTCCATGAGCGGCCAGTTCCAGGTGAACATCGAGGTCAGCCAGTATCCGCTCGACTTCATCGGCCTGGGCATGAAGGACGTCCTGGGGAAGGCCACCTACGTGCAGCCCTGGACGGGCACCATCACCCTCGCGGCCGGAGACGGCGGCAAGCTGGTGACGTCCGTGAGCATCGTGCTGGGCAAGGCCCCGGCGCCGACCGTGGACAAGACCCTGGATGGCTGGGTCTTCAACGCGTTGGACAAGCTGTTCAACTGGTCCTCCACGTCGCCGCAGGACGCCATCACGGCCCAGGCTCAGAAGTTCGCCAGCGACCTGGCCAACACCTTCCGCGACAACGCCTCCATGTCGCTGGACGTCGAGGATTGCGTCGTGCTGCCCACGGGCGTCGCGCGCTCCTACAGCCAGTTCGTCTTCAACACCGATGGCGCCGCCCAGGTGGACGTGACCTTCCCCGGCTGAAGCGGCCCCTCCCTCCCCAAGACATCCCAGGAACCCATCCATGTCCCAGACTCCCCAGACGGGCTCGGCGACCGTTTCCTCCAGCCTGATGTACAACTACCTGGCCGCCACCTCCGTGGACGCGGCCTATCCCCTGGCCTCCGCGGAGGACACCGGCGGCTCACCGCTGCTGTTCAGCGTGGGCGCGTCCACCGCGAACACCGCGCGCAAGACGCTGTGGGTGATGTTGCGCGACACCACCGTGACGACCGGCTGGCGCCAGGTCGAGCTCAGCCCGGACGCCAACCACGACGTGCAGGGCTACGCGGTGGTCCAGGCGCCCTCGGGCCAGGTCATCATCGCCGTGGCGGTGGATGACGGCGACAGCGGCAGCCGCGTGTTCGTCTCCCCCGCCCTCACGCCCACGCCGGACGGAGCGCCGTGGAGCACGCTCAACAGCGCGTGGGTCCAGCGCAGCGGCGCCCCCGGCAAGCGGCCCGTGCAGCGGCTGCTGCTGGGCGACTTCGTCAGCGCGGGCGAAGCGCCGCTGCTGGTGGCGGAGGTGAAGAACACGGACGGCACCACCGGCCGCTACTTCGTGGACGCGTCCACGAGCAACACCGCCAGCGCGTGGGTGAACTGGGCGCCGCCCAAGGACATGGCGACGCTGCACGACGTGGTGGTGGCCCGCGCGTCCATCACCGGAATCTCCTACCGGGGCACCTGGTCGCTGTACGACGACAACACCGGCAAGCGGTGCCTCACCTTCAGCAGCCTCCTGGACCCGTCCACCAGCACCACGCATACGCTGTCGGTGACGGCGCCGTCCGGAGCGCGCTGCCTGTGGGCGCTGGAGGACCGCCAGAACCAGGGGCTGAGCGCGCTGTACGTGGGCGGTGACGGGCTGTCGTGGTTCCCCTCCACGGGCCTGAAGAACGCGAAGAGCACCGCGCTGGCCATCGCCTCCTCGGACCTGCTGTCCGGCGTCACCACGGTGCTGGCGCAGCAGGACTCCCAGCGCGTCAGCGTATGGGCGGTGGACGGCAGCCAGCGTTTGTTCTCCCTGAACAACGCGGTGGGCGCCACGGCCGGCTGGTCCGCGCCGCTCCAGCAGCGCGAGCACGTGGCCCGGCTGGCCCCGCGCCGCAACCAGAAGCGCTCCACGGGGGAGCTGTTCGTGAGCTCCTCGGACAACAGCCTCATCACGTACCTGTGGCAGGACCCGGACACCACCACCTGGCAGAACACGGACATGGTGCTGCCCACGCAGGCCAACGGGCAGGAGTTCCCCAGCTACACCACGGTGGTGCGCTTCACGGACGCGCAGGGCAAGCCCGTCGTGGGCCAGACGGTGCAGGTGAACGCCTCCGAGTGGTCCCGCGTGATGGTGAACGGCTACTGGACGGACCTGGACTCCAGCACGCGCGTGGAGGTGAAGACGGACGCCGCCGGCACGGTGACGCTCATCAACAAGGTGTCCGACGTGGGCACGCCCGTGTTCCGCTTCAGCGCGCCGTTCCTCGCGCAGGACGTGACGGCGGACCCCAGCGCGGAGCTGCGCGCGAACCTGGCCGCGAAGCTCAAGGGCCAGGACCTGTCCCAGTGGAAGAAGCCGGACGGCACGCCCGTGGTGCCCCCCGGCGCGGACCCGGACCTGGTGGCGCAGGTGCAGGCGTCGCTCCAGCAGCTGATGGACAACATGGACAGCCTGCCCGCGGATGGCTCGTCGGCGCCCATCGAGCCCGCGGCGACGACGGCGATGGCCAGGACCCAGCCGTCCTTCAGGGTGCTGGGCAACGTGACGAACGCCATCGAGACGGCGGCGGGCGACGTGCTCCAGGCGCTCAAGAGCGCCGCGGGCGCCGTCTATGATTACGTCCTCCAGCCCATCCTCAGCGGCACGAAGACGCTGCTCCAGTTCTTCGTGAAGATTGGCGAGCAGGTGGTGACGTTCGTCGTGCGCACCCTCAAGGAGGCGCTCCAGCTCATCAGCTGGCTGTTCCAGCAGCTGGCGGTGCTGATTGAAGACATCATCGCGCTGCTGGGCTTCCTGTTCGCGTGGGACGACATCCTGGCCACCCAGCGCGTGATGGAGGCGATGACGAAGGACGTCGTCCTGGCGCTCGCGGGCCGCATGAAGGGCATGGAGTCCTCCATCACGGAGTACTTCGACGGCCTCATCGCGAAGTGGGACGACGTCTGCAAGCAGGCGCTGGGCCTGCCGGACGTGACGACGCAGCAGGTGGTGACGCAGACGCAGGCCGAGCAGACGCCGGAGCAGAAGTCCGCCACCGACTGCCTCACCACCAGCCCCGGCGCGACCTTCTCCACCTACCAGGTGTCCCACGGCGGCATCGGCGACAGCACGGCCGAGGACTCCGGCGCGCCGGTGGCCCAGGCCGTCACCGACTTCCTCCAGATGGTGGGGAACATCCTCTCGGGCGTCGCGGACTCCGTGAAGGAGCTGTGCCAGGGGCTCCAGACGATGGTTCAGCAGGGCACCGTCAGCCTGCACGCCATCGTCCAGTTGCTCATGGGCGAGGCCGCGAAGACGCTGCTCGCCGCCGCCAGGGACCTGCTGGTGGGCCTGTGCGAGATCATCGCGGACGTGAGCCAGGCCATCCTGGATGACGTACTCCTGCGCCCGTTCAACATCCCGGTCCTGAGCTGGCTGTACAAGAAGCTCACGGGCGAGGACTCGCTGACGATGCTGGGCGCCCTCAGCCTGCTCGCGGCCATTCCCGTCACGATTGTCTTCAAGCTGCTGACGGGGAAGGCGCCCATCCCCGAGCAGCAGCCGTCCAGCTTCATGCGGGTCATGACGCCCTGGCGGACGACGTCGCTGGTGGCGCTGCCCGAGTCGAAGGACGACAACGGCGACAACGTGATTGGAGACTCCGCCCACAACTACTCGGTCATCGGCGGCGCGCTGTCGATCGTCTCCTCGTTCTTCTACACGCTCTTCCTGTCGGGAGGGCAGCTCACGAAGAGCGCGGTCGCGCAGCGCTGGTTCTCCACCGGGCAGACCGTCTCCACCTGGACGGGGGTGGCGGGGAGCTTCCCCTTCGACGAGGACGTGCCCTCGCAGCAGCTGGACCGGATGGTCTGGGCGCTCTATTCCCTGGAGGCCGTGGTCACCGGGCTCGTGTGCCTGGCGAGCTGGACGCGGGGCGCGGACGTGAAGGCCCGGGGGCTGGCGAAGGCCCTGGAGATGACGGACAACACGCTGCTCACGTTCATGGGGCTCGTGAGCCTGGTGCTGTCGGTCGTCAGCTACGTCCTGGAGCTGGATGGGGAGATTCCCGCTTCCGCGCCCTACCACTCCAAGCTCTGGGACACGGAGAAGTTCGGCGCCAACGTCCTGGGCTTCGGCGGCATGACGGGCGAAGGCGTCGCGGGCCTCATCCCGGGTGAGACCGACAAGGCGCTCATCCTCGCGGGCTCGGCGGTCGCGGAGTGGGGCGCGCTCCTGCTCGACGTCACGCGCTGGGCGGACGCCGTCCTCTACAACAACTTCGGTGACGGCACGGACAAGAAGCTCTTCCAGCTCTGGTGAAGCCACACGCCCCCGTCCCCTGGCACGAAGCCCGGGACGGGAGGTGTTTCACCGGCTCCCGGGCTTGTATCGTGCCCCGTCCAGGAGCCACCGCATGCACGCCGCCCCTTCCGACTCCGCGGTCCTTCCGCCCCCGCTTCCCGCGGGGCTGCCGTGGGTGGGACAGGGGCTGGAGTACCGGAGGGATCCGCTGGGCTTCTTCCTGCGCTACGCGGACCGGGGCGCGGTGGTGCGGACGCGCTTCGTGGGGACGGACGTCTACCTGCTCAACACGTCGGAGGCCATCGAGCACGTGTTGGTGAAGAACTTCCGCAACTACCCGAAGGACGCCTTCCAGCGGCGCGCGCTGGAGGCGGTGGTGGGCCAAGGCCTGTTCACCAGCCACGGCGACTTCTGGATGCGGCGGCGGCGGATGATGCAGCCGGCCTTCCACAAGAACCTGCTGACCGCGCACGGGAGCGTGGCGGTGAAGGCCGCGAACACCTGGATGGCGTCACGGCGGGAGGGCGCGTCCTTCGACGCGTACCCGGAGATGATGGCGCTGACGTTGGACGTGGTGGCGGAGACGCTCTTCGGCGCGGACCTCTCCGCGCAGGCGCGGGAGCTGGGACAGGCGATGGAGGCGGTGATGCTGCACGCCCAGCACCTCTTCGACACGCCCATCTCGCTGCCCGCCTGGGTGCCCACGCCGGGCCAGCGGCGGTTCAGGGCCGGCCTGCGCGCCCTGCACGCCGTCGTGGACGACGTGGTGGAGCGCCGGAGGAGGCTGGGAGGTCCGGGAGACGACCTGCTGGGCCTGATGCTGGAGGCGCAGGCCGGGGACGGCGAGCACCTGACGGACGCGCAGCTGCGCGACGAATGTCTGACATTGATGATCGCCGGGCATGAGACGACCGCCGCCGCGCTGGCGCTCAGCCTGTGGTTGCTGGCGCGCCATCCCGAAGCGCAGGCCACGCTGCGGCAGGAGCTGGCCACGGTGCTGGGAGGCCGCGAGCCCACGGTGGCGGACCTGCCGTTACTGCCGTACTGCGAGCAGGTGGTGAAGGAGTCGCTGCGTCTGTATCCGCCCGCGTGGGGCATGAGCCGGGTGGCGGAGCAGGACGACCGGATGGACGGCGTGCGGGTCCCCGCCGGAACGGTGGTCGCGTGGTCCCAGTGGGCGCTGCACCGCGACGCGAGTCACTTCCCGGAGCCAGAGGCCTTCCGTCCCGAGCGCTGGGCGGACGGGCTGGAGCGCCGCATCCCACGCTTCGCATACTGTCCTTTCGGAGGAGGACCCCGGCTCTGCATCGGCGCGGGCTCCGCGCTGATGGTCATCCGCCTGGTGCTGGCCACGGTGCTCCAGCGCTTCCAGTTCGAAGCCGGGCCAGGGCCCGCGCCGGAGGTCCTCCCCGCCATCACCCTGCGCCCGAAGGGCGGCATCCCGCTCACGCCGCGGAGGGCGTCCCTTCGGGAGTGAACACTCCATCCATCCATGTTCCCGGGGGCCGGGGACATTCCGGACCTGGACGCTTCCGGTTCCGGGGAGACGTATCCACCTTTGGAGGTGAGGAGTCACACACCCCATGGATGCGGAAGGTACTTCCGAGCTGGGAGCCGCGAAGGTTCCCCTCGTATCCAACCAGAAACAGCAGCGCACGCGGCGCACGCCCCGGAAGCTGAAGCCCTCACGGCTGCAGGCCGTGGACTTCCGCTCCGTGGAGGAGCGCATGGACGCGGGCCGCGCCTTTCGCAAGCGCTGTCCCCGGAGCAGCCACGCCCGGTGGAAGCCCTTCCGGGGGCGCGACCCGCTCGCGCAGCTCAAGGAGTCCGACGCCACGCGGCTGCCGTGGCTGGTGCCCGTGCGCCATGAGCGCATGTCGGAGTCCCCGTTCGCCTTCCTGCGCGGCACGCCCTTCGTCATGGCGCGCGACCTGGCCCACACGCCGCACAGCGGCCTGCGCAGTCAGATTTGCGGCGACGCGCACCTGGCCAACTTCGGCCTCTTCGGCACGCCCGAGCGCAACCTCATCTTCGACCTCAACGACTTCGACGAGACGCTGCCCGGCCCCTTCGAATGGGACGTGAAGCGCCTGGCCGCGAGCTTCGTCGTGGCCGCGAAGCAGAACGGCCTGGGCGCCCGCTGCGGCAAGAAGGCCGCGCGCAAGGCCGTGGAGTCCTACCGGCTCACGATGCGTGAACTGACGACCCGGAGCCTGCTGGAGGTCTGGTCGCTCCACGTGGACGCGAAGGAGCTGAAGAACTCCGACTCCGACGACACCGCGAAGCTCGCCGCCGAGGCGGTGGAGAAGGCGAAACGCCACACCAGCGCGCACGCGGTGGAGAAGCTCACCGTGGAGCGCAACGGCCAGCGGCACCTGGCCTACCAGCCGCCGCTGTTGTTCCCGCTCAGCGCGGTGAAGATGGACGTGACGCCCGCGGAGCTGGAGCGGCGCATCAAGCGGCTCACGGTGGGCTACCTGGAGTCGCTGGACGGCGCGGTGAGGGACCTGTGCCTGCGCTACCAGCGCAAGGAGTGGGGCTTCAAGGTCGTGGGCGTGGGCAGCGTGGGGCTGCAGGCCTACGTCGTGCTGTGTGAAGGAAATGGCGGAGAGGACCCGCTGGTGTTGCAGCTCAAGGAGGCGAAGGCCTCCGTGCTGGAGCCCTACCTGGGCCCCAGCGAGTTCCACAGCGCGGGCGAGCGCGTGGTGGTGGGCCAGCGGCGCATGCAGGCCTTCTCCGACCTGTTCCTCGGTTGGACGGAGGTGGAGGGCATGGGCGCGTTCTACGTGCGCCAGCTGCGCGACATGAAGGGCTCGCTGGACGCGGAGAAGATGGATGCGCCGGTGTTCCTGGACTACGCGGACGCCTGTGGCGCGACGCTGGCCCGTGCCCACGCGCGCACCGGCGACGCCGCGCTCATCGCGGGATACCTGGGCAGCAATGACCACTTCGACGAAGCCGTCACCGAGTTCGCCTGCGCCTATTCAGACCAGGTGGACTCGGACTACGGGCACTTCATCGACGCGCAGGCGAAGGCATTGGAAGCGCTGACGCACTGAGGTCAGAATGCCGCGCTTCCTGTTCTTGGGAGCGCCATGAGGCTGGCCGGAGCCATCACGCTGTTGCTGCTGCTCGCGACGGGGTGTGCGACCCGCCGCGTCGTCCATATCGATACCGGGAGCGGACCACGGGTTGCCCACGAGCCGGTGGAGGTTGCCCCGGTCCAGGTGAGCGAGGACGCATTCACGTCCGCCCTCACCCAACTCATCCTGGACATGCGCATGGACGTTGCCTTCCGTGAGATGGAAGCGACGGATGCGCGAGCGTGGGTGCGGTCCAGGACGCTGCTCGCCTCCTCGGAGGGCCTCGCGGATTCCGGCTCGCGGAGTTCGCCTGAATCTTTGTACGCGCGCCTCTGCCCCGACGCGGATGACTGCCTGACCCTGGTGGGCGGGACGGGGCTGACGTTCTCGCGCAAGGACCGGACGCTCATGGCCTTGTCCTTCGCGCTCGATAACGTGTGGGAGAGCGTCGAGGCCGAGGTTGGCAAGCTGCTGAACCCGGCCGCGCTCAAGGCCGTGGTGACGTCCGCCGCGCTGAGCGTGCTTCTCACCATGACGCTACCCGAGCCTGTCACCAAGGTCATCGCCGTGGCGCTGACGGCCGCCATGGTGGCCTACCTGGGCATCGTGCCGGTCTGGGAGATGGGCCGGGGCTTCGTGCAGCTGTGGGACGAGGCAGGGACGGCAACGAGCGTCCTTGAGTTGCAGGACATCGGTCACCGGTTCGGGCGGGTACTGGGGACGAACGGCACGCGCGTCCTGGTGCTGCTCGTCACGGCGGCGCTTGGCGGGAAGAACGCAATGGCGGCCCAGGGCCCCAAGCTCCCGGGCTTCCCCCAGGCCGCGCTCCGGGGACAAGCCGAGGCGGGGTTCTCACTCGGGGCAGCGCTGAACGGGGGTGTGACTTCCATCGCGATGCCCGCCGCGGGCGTGCTCAACGTCGCGTTGGCTCCTGGGGCAGCGGCTGCTCTCGCGATGTACTCGAACGGCCAGATTCCAGGTGACGCCGAAGGGCCGGTTCACCACATCTGCACGAACAAGAACCTGGTCTCCGCTGTGTCCGGAGGGCCTTGGACGCCGTTGTGCGAAGAAATCTTCGCTCGTGCTGGGCTGTCCTTGGACGATGTCGCCAACAAGGTACGTCTGGGTGGACATCAGGGGCCGCATCCGAGCAAGTATCATGAGGCTGTTTTGCGAAGGCTGAATGACGCACTGGGAAAATGCAGGACCCAGGACACGTGCCGAGAGCGATTGCTCGAGGAGCTTGCGAAGATCGCGAATGACCTTCTGACGCCAGGCTCCGAGCTTCGACTCCTCATCGCGCCAAGAAAGGGGTAGTGGATGACCGACGAAAACTTCTACGACATAGGGATCGCGGACGTTCCTCAGTGGGCTCTGGAGTTGCCTGCCCTGGCATCTGGCGGTGAGCTGGATGATCCCTGGATGTTCGGTGACGGAAGACACCTGCCAGACCCCGGACCTCTCACGAGCAAACCTTTCCATGAGGGGCCGCGGCGCTCCTTCTCCGTGGCGAATTCGGGGAGAACCCCCATCGCGGACGAGCAGGTCGCGAATGTCTTTCGCAAGCTGGCGCCCGACGACGTCCAGACCTTCCCCATCAAGGTCGAAGGGGAAAGCAGAAACCTCTACATCATCAACGCAACCAGAAGTTTCAGGTGCGTTGACGAAGAGAACTCCAAGGAAGTGCAAGTCTATCCTTCAGATGGAGTAGCGCCGGAAAGGGCCGGAACCTACCGTGCGATTTACGGCTTGCGTATCAACCCTGCCAGGACAGAAGGCGCCCGGGTCTTCCGCATACAAGGATATCTCTCCGCGCTCATCGTATCGGCAGAGATCAAGAGTGCGCTGGAGGAGGTCGGGAACCTGGGAGTGTTCTTCACTCGCGTGACGGGGCCGCAAGGCGCCCCCTGAGTAAGTCTTTGTCAGTCCCACCCGGCCAGTCGTTCACTCTCGGCCTGGGTGGCTGAATCCTGTCAGTCCAGAGTCGGGAGGGGACATGACGATTCAGCTCGGGCTCATCGACCAGGGTGATGGCGCCAACCTGCGGACGCTCCCCGCGGAGATGAAGGGCTCCACCTGCCTGACTCCGGCGCCCCTGCCTCCGGGCACGCGGGTGAGCGTCATCCGGGACCATGCCCAGGCGCCTGGCTGGTCCTACGTCTCCACCGTGGCGGGGGGATACCTGCTGCAAGGCTTCATGCAGACCTTGCGCATCACGACCCAGCTTCCGGAGCCCGCGGCGACGCTCTATCAGGTCCGTCCAGGGGACCGCCTGGAGCCCATCGCCGCACGCCTCTACCGGCAGGCCATCCAGCCGGGAAGGGACCTGCGCTTCTACGAGAAGGTCATTCATCACGTGAACGTGAAGAGTGGCCGCAAGGGGGTCCAGCACCTCGACGGTGACGTGCGGCTGGTCGCGGGCGAGCGCATCTGGCTGGTGAGCATTGCCTTCGCCAACCAGCTCCAGGGAATCGTGTCGAGCGGCTCCATCACCCACGAGGCGATGGCCCAGGCGCGCAAGGCCGCCCGGCACCTGGAGGACGTCCTCACCTCCGTGAGGCAGGCGGACCGGTACTTCGGAGAAGTGACTGGCCAGTACGGCAAGGCCATCCTGGACAACTGGCTCGAAATCTCCGCGATGGTGGTGGGCTTCATCGCCGCGGAGGCGCTGTCCACCTTCCTGGCGGCGACGCCCACGGGGGTGGGGCAGCTCGCGGCGGCGCTCATCCAGCTGGGCCTGGCTGCCTTTGGCGCATATGGCCTCATCGAGGCCGGAGGGGAGGCCCTGAAGCACGCGCAGCTGTGGCTCACCCAGGCCTGGGAGGCCAACGGCTCACCGGAGAAGCGGAAGGAGGCCAGCAAGTCCTTCCTTAGGCTGGCAAGGGCACGCCCCGCCTGAGCGTCTTCACCCGCTACCGCAAGAACTACCTGGACTGGGTGGAGAAGACCCAGGGCCCGGCGGCGCGGGCGGCGGCGGAGGTCCGGCTCTCCGCCGGCCATCCCATGCACCACCTCATCCCCGACGCGGTCGTCCAGAAACACCTGCTGCTCCGCACGGCCATGGAGCGGCTCAAGGGCTACACGATTGACCGGGGGTCGAACATCCTCGACATGCACTCCGGGATCAACGTGGAGGGCCGGCTCATCCACTCGGGCAGCCACCCGCGCTACAGCGAGTTCGTGGAGGCCCGGCTTGACCTCGCCTGGGATAGGCTGAGCGCGAAGGGCCCTCCCTCCAACTGGACGCCCAAGGCCATCGAGGAGGCCATCCTCAAGGTCGAGAACGAGCTGCGCCAGACCATCCAATCCGGAAGCCTGAAGGAGCCAATCATCAAGGTGATCCAGGAGGAGCGCGGCGGTAGGGTGCTCACGGGGAAGAAGCTGGCCTTGCTGGAGCTGTCCTTCCACGGGGAGTCACACACCACATGATGTATGCATTGACGGCGGACAGCTCCCACATTGATGAGGAGGGTATCCATGACGCCGAGCTCATCGAGTTCGACGGCTTCGAGTGCGCGACGTTCCGCGACCCCGGCATTGACTATCAGCGCCAGCAGGGCGCGCCCGGCGTCATGGAGTTCATCGGCAACCTGGAGAACGCCGCCTGGCTCGACCACCTGTTCACCGCGCCCCGGGGGTGGTTGCTGATCTCCCGGCGCATGGTGCGCGTGCTCGAAGCGGTGGGCCCGTTCCGCCACCGCCTCATCCCCACCGTCATCTACTCGGAACGCATCAAGCACCTCGTGAGCAAAGGGTACCCCCGGAGGCGAACCTGGCATTCGGTGACGGACCCTGCGCTGAAGAACGAGGACTTCGTCATCCTCCAGTTGCTGGAGCGGACCGATTGTCTCGACCGGGAGCGCACCCTCGTGAAGGGCGTGCCCTTCCACCAATGCGGGGAAGAGTTCCTGGGTCAGGAGGAGGCCGAGCCGCTCGTGCTCCGCCCTCCGCCCGGAGGCTTCCCGCCCGTGTTCTCCGTCCCCGAGCTGCTCTACTACTGCTACACCGAGGAGGCACGTCAGGCGTGTGAGCAGGCGGGATTGAAAGGGCTGTGGTGGCGTCCCCAGCCTTGAGCCCGGGAACGGCCCTGGACAGGGCGCCCAGGTCTTTCGCATACACGATATCCCTTCGCGCTCACCGCATCGGCGGGGCTCAAGCGTGCGAATGACGGGCCCACGAAGCGCACCCTGAGTGAGGAGCGCTCCACGGGCCAGCGGGCCTGAAGTGCCTCTCTTGGCGATGGCCGTCCCTGAACGGCCGCTGCTACCATGACCGGGATTGCCCCGGAGCGGCATGCACCTGCCTCGACCCGCTCCCCCCTTCGCTCCGGGTGCCCAGAGAGAATGCCTTCATGAGTGAGCCGAACCTCTCCTCCTTCATCTGGTCGGTCGCGGACTTGCTGCGCGGCGACTACAAGCAGTCCGAATACGGGAAGGTCATCCTCCCGTTCACGGTGCTGCGGCGCCTCGACTGCGTGCTCGAACCCACGAAGGCCGCCGTCCTCGCGGAGAAGGTGGCCCGCGAGAAGGCGAAGCTCAACCCCGAGCCCTTCCTGCTCAAGAAGTCCGGCCAGCACTTCTTCAACACGTCGCCGCTCGACCTGAAGAAGCTCATGGGCGACCAGCACAACATTGGCGAGAACCTGCGCGCCTACGTGCAGGAGTTCTCCCCCTCCGTACGGGACATCTTCGAGCGCTTCGAGTTCCACGCGCAGATCGACCGGTTGTCGAAGGCCGGGCTGCTGTACCTGGTGACGGAGAAGTTCGCGAACATCGACCTGCACCCGGACGTCGTGAACAACGCCCAGATGGGTTCGGTGTTCGAGGAACTGATCCGCAAGTTCGCTGAACTGTCGAACGAGACCGCCGGAGAGCACTTCACACCCCGCGAGGTCATCCGGCTGATGGTCAACCTCCTCTTCATCGAGGACGACGACGCGCTCGTGAAGCCGGGCATCGTGCGCCACCTGTACGACCCGACGGCGGGCACGGGCGGCATGCTGAGCGTGGCCGGCGAGCACCTGGCCGGGATGAATCCAAAGGCCCGCCTCGTCATGTATGGGCAGGAGCTGAACCCCGAGTCCTATGCCATCTGCAAGGCGGACATGCTCATCAAGGGGCAGGACGTCGCCAACATCGTCTTCGGCAACACGCTCTCCGCGGATGGGCATCCCGGCAAGCACTTCGACTACATGCTGTCGAATCCGCCGTTTGGCGTGGAGTGGAAGAAGATCGAGAAGGAGGTCCGCAAGGAGGCCGAGCAGCAGGGCTTCAACGGCCGATTCGGCCCGGGCCTGCCGCGCGTGAGCGATGGCTCGCTGCTGTTCCTCCTGCACCTGGTGTCGAAGATGCGGCCGGAGAAGGACGGGGGGAGCCGCTTCGGCATCGTCCTCAACGGCTCGCCGCTCTTCACGGGTGGGGCGGGGTCGGGTGAGAGCGAGATCCGCCGCTACATGTTGGAGAACGACCTGGTGGAGGCCATCATCGGCCTGCCCACGGACATGTTCTACAACACAGGCATCAGCACCTATGTATGGATCGTGAGCAACCGCAAGCCTGCCCAGCGCAAGGGCAAGGTCCAGCTCATCGACGCGAGCAGCTTCTTCCAGAAGATGCGGAAGAGCCTCGGTAGCAAGCGCAAGGAGCTGAGTCCCGAGCACATCGAGGACATCACGAACATCTTCGGCGCGTTCAAGAAGCTGACGCGGGCGGGGGTGCCTATCAGCCGCATCTTCAAGAACGAGGACTTTGGATACCGCGCCATCACGGTCGAGCGTCCCGAGCGTGACGACAAGGGGCGTCCGGTGCTGGGCACGAAGGGGAAGGGCAAGGGCAAGCCCGTGGCGGACGCGAACCTGCGCGACACGGAGAACGTCCCGCTCTCCGAGGATGTAGAGACGTATTTCCAGCGCGAGGTGGTGCCCCATGCGCCGGATGCCTGGATTGACCACGAGAAGACGAAGGTGGGCTACGAGATTCCCTTCAACCGGCACTTCTATGTCTTCAAGCCGCCGCGTCCGCTCGCGGAGATCGATGCTGAGTTGAAGGGCGTTACCGACCGCATCCTCACGATGATCGGAGGGCTGTCGAAATGAGCTTCCCTCGCTACCCGGAGTACAAGGACAGCGGTGTCGAATGGCTGGGCGAGGTGCCCGCGCATTGGGCCGTAACGAAGCTTAGTCGAATAGTCACACCCCATCGACCGATTACCTACGGGATTGTTCAGGCAGGCCCCCATGTGCCGGATGGTATCCCTTATGTACGCCCAGCCGACATGTCAGAAGAAGAGGGCGTTCGATCTCAAGACGAAATCCTTCGAGCAAGCGCGGAAGTTGCGAGGGCGTATAGTCGAAGCACAATCAAGACTGGTGACCTAGTGTGTTCAATCGGCCCTAGTTTTGGGAAGGTAATGGTCACACCAGCTTGGCTTAACGGCGCGAACTTGACACAAGGAACGGCGCGCATTGCCGTCGCCGCGTCAAACTCATCACGCTACGTATTCTGGGTTCTCCGTTCTGAGAGCACAATAGCGCAGTGGGAGAGTTCTGTCGGTGGCGCTACCTTTCGAGCATTGAATCTCGGTCCCCTATCAGCGACGGTGCTTGTTCTGCCGCCACCAAGTGAGCAAGCCGCTATCGCTGCGTTCCTCGACAGAGAGACCACAAAGGTCGATGAGTTGGTGGCCGAGCAGCATCGACTGATCGAGTTACTGAAGGAAAAGCGCGAAGCCGTCATCTCCCACGCCGTCACAAAGGGGTTGAATCCCAGCGCGCCAATGAAAGGCTCAGGCATCGATTGGCTCGGACAGATTCCTTCCCACTGGTCCCTCCGCGAACTTCGCCACTTAATCAAGGCAGAAACAACTATCACCTATGGAATTGTACAGGCCGGCCCAGACACGGAGGGTGGCGTGCCGTACATCCGCACTTCGGATATGTCTGGTGAATCGCTGCCTAAGTCCGGATATCTGCGAACTACGCATGAGATTGATGCTGCCTACCGAAGGTCCAAGGTGATCCGTAATGATTTGGTGGTCGCGATCCGAGCAAGCCTTGGAAAGGGCCTGCTTGTTCCTGACCATCTTGAGGGCGCCAATCTTACGCAGGGAACTGCTCGAGTTTCCCCTGGCGCGGAGTTGCTTCCGAAATTCTTGCTCAGGGCGTTCAATAGCGACTACTGCCAGACCAGCATCCGCATCGCGGCCAAGGGCACCACTTTTTTGGAGATAACCTTGGATGAGCTTCGCAGGATACCGCTTGCCGTCCCGCCTATTGAGGAACAGCTTAAAATCGCAGAGACGATTGATTCCCAAGTCGGAAAATTCGACGATTTGATTCATGAGGCGATGCGTGCCGAGCAGCTTCTTGGAGAGCGTCGCACCGCACTGATATCCGCCGCTGTCACCGGACAGATCGATGTTCGTGCCATCGCCGGAAAGGCCGCGGCGTGAGCCTCCACAAGGAAATCAGCTTCGAGTCCGAGATCTGCGCCCACCTCGCGGCTCACGGTTGGCACCACACGGACGGAGACGCAGCCGACTACGACCGTCAACGCGCGCTCTTCCCCGCCGACATCCTTGCCTGGGTGCAGACCACTCAACCCAAGGCCTGGGAGACGCTGACGAAGAACCACGGCGGCAATGCCAGGGAGACGCTGCTCAACCGCCTGCGTGACCAGCTCAACCAACGTGGCACGCTCGACGTCCTGCGCCACGGCATCGAGCTGCTGGGCCTCAAACAGCCGCTCAAGCTGGCCGAGTTCAAACCCGCGCTCGCCATCAACCCCGACATCCTCGCGCGCTATGAAGCCAACCGGCTGCGCGTGGTGCGGCAGGTGCGCTACTCCGTCCACAACGAGAACAGCATCGACCTGGTGCTCTTCCTCAACGGAGTCCCTGTAGCGACGGCCGAGCTGAAGACCGACTTCACCCAGAGCGTCACGGACGCCATCGACCAGTACCGCTTCGACCGCCTGCCGCACCCCAAGGGCCAAGCCGCCGAACCGCTGCTCTCCTTCCCGAGCGGCGCGCTGGTGCACTTCGCCGTGAGCAACAGCGAAGTCCACATGGTGACGCGGCTCGATGGCCCGGCGACCAGCTTCCTGCCCTTCAACCAGGGCGACGACGGCGGCGCGGGCAACCCGGTGAACCCTTCCGGCGGCCACCGCACGGCATACCTGTGGGAGCAGGTCTGGGCGCGCGAGAGCTGGCTCGAAATCCTGGGGCGCTACCTGATTGGCCAGCGTGATGCCAAGAAGCAGCTCACCCGGATCCTCTTCCCGCGCTACCACCAGTTGGTCGTCACCCGGAAGCTCCAGGCCGCAGTGCTCGCGGATGGGCCCGGCACGAAGTACCTCGTCCAGCACTCGGCCGGTTCGGGGAAGACGAACTCCATCGCCTGGACGGCACACTTCCTGGCCGAGCTGCACGACGCCCAGCACCAGAAGGTCTTCGACACGGTGCTGGTCGTCTCCGACCGCAACGTCATCGACACCCAGCTCCAGGAGGCCATCTTCGACTTCGAGCGCACGACCGGCGTGGTGGCGACCATCACCCACAAGGACGGGAGCAAGAGCAGCAAGCTCGCCGAGGCGCTCTCCGGCAAGAAGAAGATCGTCGTCTGCACCGTCCAGACGTTCCCCTTCGCCATCGAGGAAGTGCGGCGGCTGGCCGCGACGCAGGGCAAGCGCTTCGCGGTCATCGCCGACGAGGCCCACAGCTCACAGACTGGAGAGACCGCCTCCAAGCTCAAGGCCGTCCTCTCCCCCGCGGAGCTGGCGGAGCTCAACGACGGCGGCGAGGTGAGCAGCGAGGACCTCCTCACGGCGCAGATGTCCTCACGCGCCAATGATTCGAGCATCACGTTCGTCGCGTTCACGGCCACGCCGAAGAGCAAGACCCTGGAGATCTTCGGCACCCGGCCGGACCCGTCGCGCAAGCCCGCGCCCGACAACGTCCCGGTGCCCTTCCACGTCTACTCCATGCGGCAGGCCATCGAGGAGAAGTTCATCCTCGACGTGCTGAAGAACTACACGCCCTACAGCATGGCCTTCAAGCTCGCCCACGAAGGCAAGGCGGTGGACGAGAAGGAGGTGGAGAAGGGCGCCGCGCTGAAGCGGATCATGGGCTGGGTGAGGCTCCACCCCTACAACATCGCGGAGAAGGTGCGGGTCGTGGTGGAGCACTACCGCGCGCACGTGGCTCCCCTGCTCGACGGCAAGGCCAAGGCGATGGTCGTCGTCGCCAGCCGGCTCGAAGCCGTGCGCTGGCAGCTCGCCATCGAGAAATACATCCAGGAGCATGGCTACAAGATGGGAACGCTGGTGGCGTTCTCCGGGGAGGTCGTGGACCCGGAGTCCGGCCCGGAGCCGTTCACGGAGAACAGCCGGACGCTGAATCCCCACCTGAAGGGACGCGACATCCGGGAGGCGTTCAAGGGCGGCGAGTACCAGGTGCTGCTCGTGGCCAACAAGTTCCAGACCGGGTTCGACCAGCCGCTGCTCTGCGGCATGTACGTGGACAAGCGGCTGGCGGGAATCCAGGCGGTCCAGACACTCTCCCGGCTGAACCGGGCGCACCCGGGCAAGGACACGACGTACATCGTTGATTTCGTCAACGACGCGGCCGACATCCTCGAAGCCTTCAAGACGTACTACACGACGGCGGAGCTGGCGGCCACGACCGACCCGAACGTGGTGTTCAACCTGCGCGCGAAGCTCGACGCCGCTGGCTACTACGACGACTTCGAGGTCGAGCGGGTGGTGGGAGTGGAGCTGAACCCCGCCTCGAAACAGAGCGACCTCGTCAAGGCCGTCGAGCCGGTGCTCGACCGTCTGATGAAGAGTTTCAGGGCCGCACAGGCGGCCTTCAGGGCAGCGGAGGAGAGCGCCAACGCGAAGGCCCGCAAGGACGCCAAGGCCGAGCTGGATGCGCTGGTCCTCTTCAAGTCGGACATGGGCGCGTTCCTGCGGCTCTACACCTTCCTCTCGCAGATCTTCGACTACGGCAGCACCGCCATCGAGAAGCGGGCCATCTTCTACAAGCGCCTGCTGCCGCTCCTCGAGTTCGGGCGCGAGCGCGAGGACATCGACCTGTCGAAGGTCAAGCTCACGCACTACACCCTGAAGGAGAAGGCCAAGGCCCCGATGCTGCTCTCCGTGGGAGAGAAGCCGACGCTCTACCCGGCGACAGAGGCGGGCGCGGGCAGCGTGCAGGAGCGGGAGCGTGCGAGGCTTCAGGAGATCATCGAGAAGCTGAACACGCTGTTCGCGGGGGAGCTGTCGATCCAGGACAAGCTCGTCTACGTGAACAACGTCTTGCTGGGGAAGCTGCTGGAGTCCACCACGCTGGCCCAGCAGGCCGCGAACAACACCAAGGAGCAGTTCGCGAACTCGCCGGACCTCCAGGAGGAGCTCATGAGCGCCATCATCGCCGCGCTCGACGCACACGCGCTGATGAGCAAGCAGGCGTTGGACTCCAAGGCGGTCCGGGATGGCCTCAAGGACATCCTGCTCAACCACTCGATGCTGTGGGAGGCCCTGCGCTCCAGAGGAGCAAGCGACACGTGACAGCTTGCGGCGGAGCGAGTTCCTGATGCGGCTTCCATGGCTGGTGCTGTCCCTGTTCTGGGCGCTGGTCGGGTGTAGCGGCGCGACGAAGGCCGTCCGGCTCGACACGGGGCGCGGGGCGCCTGTCGTCCACGTGCCCCGCGAGGAGGGAGCGGCCCGGCCGGTCCCGCTGGATGCGGGGGCGCTGAAGGAGGCCGTGGCGCGGCTGACCCCGGGGCTTCGGTTGTCACCGCGTGCCCAGGAAGCCGCCCGGCGCCTCTTCGAGGTGGAGCCCCGGAGCGGTTCGTACCTGATGGATGTGCAGCGCCGCCGCATCACGCCGCTCGGGCCGGGGGAGCACCTGTCCTCCGAACAGGCGCAGCCAGACGTGGAGCTGACCCGCGCCTACTTGCGCTGGTGCGGACGGACCGGCCGGGCCGGTGACTGTCTGGGTTTGCTGAAGGAGAGCCCGGTTGTCTCTGGGGACGCGCGCTTCGCCCTGGCGCTCGCGATGGCGAAGGGGGCGGTGTTGGACGAGCTGTGGGACGCCGTGAAGGACATGGCGAATCCCGAAGCGCTGATGCAGGCCGCTCTGTGGACAGCGGTCACGTATGCGCTGCTATGGACGGTGCCTGAGCCCGCGACGAAGGGCGTGGCGGCGGTGATTTCGGCAGGGCTCATCGCCTACGTGGGCATCGACACGTTCTGGGCGCTCATCCAGGGCTTCCGGTACCTGATGGCGGAGTCGGACGCGGCGCTGACGTTCGACGAACTGCGCGGAGCGGGAGAGCGATTCGGCAAGGTGATGGGCCGGCAGGCGGCGCGAGCGTTCGTGATGCTGGCGACGGCGGCCATCGGAAGCACGGGCGCGACGCTGGGGGCGAAGCTCCCGGGCCTGCCAGGGGCAGCCCAGGCAGCGGTCCGGGCCGAGGCGGAGGCCGGCGTGGTCTACGCAGTCGTGGGCAGCGTTGAATCCGTCGCTGTGGCCGCTGACGGCTTCACGGTTGGCCTCGCGCCGGGTGCCGTGGCCATGTCATCGAACGGCCCGGCGAAGTCTCGCTTGAGGGCGTGGAAGTCCTTCAGTGGGTTCAAGAAAGCGATGGGGCCCGCAGGCAGCGGGAAACAATGGCATCACATCGTCGAGCAGACGCCCGGAAATGCGCAGCGCTTTGGACTCGATGCGCTTCACAACACCGAGAATGTCATCGCAATCGACGAGCAACTCCACAAGCTCGTCAGCTCATACTACTCGTCCAGACAGACTGTCTCCGGAGGTCAGATCGTCCGGGAGTGGCTTCGGACGCAATCCTACGAGCAGCAGCGCGCATTTGGACTGCAAACCCTGAAGGACTTCGGAGCCATCCCATGAAAGCACGTGACCTCAAGGTGCTAGGGACCGAGGAGTTGATTGCGCGTTTTCGCGAGGTGTCAGCCAGGCACGGGCGCTTACTGAATGCGCGCGACACTCGGGCTGCGAACAAGGACTACCTTCTCGCGGCAGCCGCCAGGAAAGAGTTGCGTACCCGCGGGCCCGATGCGGAGAAACGCCTGCTGGTATTGCTGACCGATCCGGAGCCAGGGACGCGGTATTGGGCCGCGACGGCCGCCCTGGGCTTCGCGCCCAGCGAAGCAGAACGTGCGCTTGCCCTGTTGGCGGAGCCGCCACCGACGCTGCTGAGTGTGAGTGCGGCGATGACCCTGCGCGCGTGGAAGGACGGAACGCTTCCTCCGGTAGAATAGAACCGTTCCAATTGATAGGCCGAGTGCGAGGACGTTCCCGCGCAGTTGGGAGCAGCAGGAAAAGGTGCCGGCGTGAGCTTGGGTACATGGGTCAGGCATTTCGCGGACAACGTCGCCGCCCAGACCGATGCGATCTGGCAGGGCGACGCGAAGGCCGGGAACCGATGCGCGAGGAAATACATCTCCGCTTTCGAGCAACTCCGGGCGCATGGGGATGCAGGCCGCGAAGCGCTTACGGTGCTTTTCAGTCATCCAAGGATGGATGTGCGAGTCATGGCCGCGGCCTACCTGCTTCGCTACCGGACGCATGAGGCACGCGAGGTCTTGATGGAGGCGGCCAGGGGCGAAGGACTCGTGCCTTTCAAGGCAGGGCAGACCTTGAAACGCTGGGAAGAGGGCACCTGGGCCCTGGACCCGGAATAGCGACGAAAGCCCTCAGCCCACCATCCGCGTCCAGTCGTCCTCGTGAGCGAAGAGCCTCACGCCCAGGCGTTCGCAGATGTCCGCGTGCGCCTGGGCGGCGGGGCCTCCCACCCAGAGGGGCAGGCCCTTGGGCAGCGCATCCATGATGCGTTTGAGGACGTCCTCGAACACCGTGGCGCCCCGGTTCGTCACCGCCGACAGGCCCACCACGTCTGGCTTTGCCCGGGCCACCGTCTCGCCCAGCCCTTCCGCTGGCACGCGCTGCCCCAAGAGCGTCACGCGCACGCCCGCGTACCGCAGCCTCAGCGCCACTCCCAACAGGCCAATCTCGTGCTCCTCCTCCGGGAAGCACGCCAGCACCGCGTGCTTGCGTCCTCCCCGGGGTGCACCGTGCAGCAGGCTCACCAGCCGCTCGCGCACCACCTGCGTCACCAGGTGCTCCTGCGCCACCGTCAACGTGCCCGCATGCCAGCGATCGCCCACCTCGCGCTGCACCGGCACCAGCACGTCCTCGAAGGCCCTCAGGGGCGGTAGCGCCGCCAGCACCTCGTCCAGGATGCGCACGACGCGGGGCTGGTCATACGCCTCGGCCGCCTCCAGCACCGCCGCGCGCCACGTCTCCGGCTGCGTACCGAGCCGCGCCTCGGGGCGCTCGGCGGACGGGGAAGCCGCGGCGTCCAGCTCCGCGCGCAGCTGGGGCAAGAGCTTCGCCGCCTCGCTGATGGCCACGCCTTCGTCCGTCAGCGCCTTGAGCCGCTTGAGCAGGGCCACGTCGCGGTCGGTGTAGACGCGGTAGCCCGCGGGCGTGCGCTCCGGCTCGAGCACCCCGTAGCGGCGCTCCCAGGCCCGGATGAGCTCCACCCGGACCCCCGACAGCTCCGCGGCGATGTGGATGCGATAGGTGCGCTCAGCCATGGTGTGCGTGCTTCACGGTCGGTTCTGCGCGTTTCGCGCTTGCTGCCAGACGGCGATGAGCTCCTCCGCGGACTCCGCGTACTGCGCGCCCAGGGTGAACAGCGTCTTCAGGTGCTCCCTCGCCCCGGGCCCGCCTACCACCACCGGCGCGGGCGCGCACGCATGCATCGCTCCGGACAACACCGCGACGAAGTCGTCCGCATCCCGGCGGCGGATGAACGACAGCGCCACCAGGTCCGGGCGCACCTGCATGCACGCCCCCTCCAGCGCCTCCGAGGGCGTGTCCGCGCCCAGCAGCGTCACCCGCCACCCCCGCGCCTTCAGGTGCACGCCCAGCGCGAGCAGCCCCCCCTCGTGGTGGTCCCTCGCCGGACACGCCAGCAGCGCCCGGGGCCCGTCGCCCACGCGCTCCATCCCCGCCAGCAGCATGCGCAGCCGCTGCCGCACCAGCGCGGACGCCATGTGCTCGCGCGCCACGTCCAGGCGGGAGGCCATCTCGCGCAGCAGCGGGATGAGGACCGTGTCGCAATACGGGGTCGCGCCCAGCCCCACCTGGGCCGCGGACAGCGCCGCGTCCGCTCCTTCCGCGTCCAGCACCAGCACCGCCGCCCAGAAGCGCTCCAGGTGCCGCGCCTCCGGCGGAACAACCGTCCGGGGCTCGTCGCGCACCTGGGCGATGGCCTCGCTCACCGAGAGGCCCTCCTCCATCAGCTTCGCCACCCGGCGGACGGCCTCCACCTCGTCGCGTGAATAGACGCGGTAGTTGTTCTCGCTGCGCTCCGGACGCGGGAAGCCATGGCGGCGCTCCCAGGCGCGCAGGGTGGCCTCGCGGATGCCCGTGAGCCGGGCGATGGTGCGGATGCGCAGGCTCATGGGCCCAGGCCTCGCGCGCGGTCCCAGCGCTCCGCCACGCCTCGCGCCCCCGACACCTTCCGCGTGAAGCCCTCCAGGCTCGTGGCCTCCGACACGCGCCGCACCACCGCCTCCAACCCGCTCTGGAAGCGCTCCAGCGGTCCGGCCTCGTGGACCTCGCCCACCTCCAGCAACACGTCCGGCCGCTCGTGCTCGAAGAAGGCGTAGCGGATGGCGATGGGCACGCACTCCGCCTTCGCCGCGCGGGCGAGCAACTCCACGCCGCGCTCCAGCTTCAGCGGGTGGACACCAAAGGGCCGGTGCTCGCCTTCCGGAAAGACACACACGGCCGCGCGCGGCTTGCGCAGCAGCTCCTTCGCGTACCGCAGCGAGGACAGGGACGACACCGCGTCCTGCTTGCGGATGCTGAAGGCGCCCATCTTCGTGTGGAAGGGGTAGCGGCGCAGGTTGTCCTCGTCCATGAGGCAGTACCCGTCCCAGTTCGCGGCCTGGCAGAGCTGGTGCAGCACGAAGCCGTCCCACCAGTTGGAGTGGTTCAGGTAGACGAGCCGGCCCACGCCGTCCGCGGGCAGTTCGCCGCGCACCCACAGGCCCCGGAACGTCGAGCGGACCTTCCACCCGATGTACCGGTCCACCGCCCACCCGAAGGGCCCACCCTTGGCCGCGCGAATCACGACGCCCGCGCCTCCCGGAGCCGCAGCAGCGCCGTGAACAGCGCGAGCCCCAGCGACACCAGCACGCTCGTGATGAGGAAGAAGAGGATCTCCTCCAGCGGCACGGCGCCGATGTACACGCCCACGTGGCGTCCCTCTCCGAAGTTCCAGATGCCGGTGGAGATGGCCAGGTGATCCGCGATGGACAGGTACACGCCCACGACCAGGGCTGGAGGCAGCACCGCGCGCAGCACCTCGCCCGAGCGGGACTTGTAGTGGTTCACGAGCACCGCCAGCTGGATGGCGATGACAGGCAGCGTCCACGCCAGCAGGTGGATGAGGTACGCCCAGCGCGTCTCCATCATGGCGATACCTCGGAAGGCTCCAGGGTCCGCTCCTCGCGGACGCGCTTCGGCTCCTGAGCCACGGGCCCGGGCTTCTTCGCCAGCACGCGCTCCAGCCGGTCGCGCGCCCACAGGCCCACGAGCAGCGTCTGGAGGCCGAAGAAGAGGTACTCCTCCAGCGGCAGGTAGCCCAGCTTCACGCCCCAGATGCGCTCCGGGTCGAAGCCCCACAGGCCCCACTTCACGGCCATGTTGTCCCACGGCGACGTGGCCGCGTAGACGACGATGAACAGCAGGCCCATGGGCGCCAGCCCGCGCCACGACAGCGTGCGGCGGTAGCGCACGAGCAGGAACAGGATGGGCAGGACGACGAAGAGCCCCAGGAAGCGCGCGTAGGTCATCCCGGGCCTCCACTCCACCGCGGCGCCACCCGAATCATGCGTCCCCCAGCCTCCAGCGCGTAGGTATGGCCGCGCCAGGTCACCCTTCCCTGCCGCGTCAGAGAGGCCGCGAAGGCCGCGAGCAGCAGCAACTCCCCCTGCACCCAGTCCGTCAGGGCGTGGCCCCGGTCCGCTTCCGAGGGCACGCGGCTCAGCGCGGCGAGGCGCAGCGACAGCGACGTGCGCACGGCGACGAGCGCCGCCACCGCGAGCCACACGGCAGGCTCCTGGAGCCACGCGGCGAGCAGCAGCAGCGGCACGGTGGGCGTGAAGAGCAGCGGCACGGTGGGATACAGACCGGGCCGGTGGCTCGCGAGCACCTGCATCCAGCGCGTGAAGCGCTCCAGCGGCACGCGCCAGGACGTCCCGTTGGCGACAGGCACCCACGCGGGCGCGGGGCTCAGCGCCACGGCCAGTCCCCGCGCGTGCAGCCGCTTCGCCAGCTCCAGGTCCTCGCCGATGTGGTCCGACAGTCCGGCCAGCTCCTCCGCCGCGCGCGGTGACAGCCCGAGCGCCTTGCCGCACACGGCCTGCGCGCCCGCGCTCATCGCGTGCAGCGCGCGGAAGCTGTGATGCGTGTAGCGAAGCAAGCCCGCCATCGCGCGGCCCGCGGCGTCCACCGCGCCCACGGGCGTGGGAGCGGCGGTGCTCAAGGCGGCGCCGGCCACGAGCGGAGCGGCGAGGCCCTCCACCAGCGCGCCCGTCACCGCCACGTCCGCGTCCACCGCGAGCACCACCCGCCCGCGAACATCGAGCGTCTCCAGCGCGTAGAGCAGGTGGCCCACCTTGCGGTTGGGACACACGGGGTCGCTCGGAAGCCAGCGCACGCCCTCGGCCAGGCGCGGCCGGTAAGGAGACAGCACCACCTGCTCCAGCGGCCCCGCGTAGTCGATGGGGAGCTCCAGGTTGTCCAGCTCCAGCGGCGTGGGCGCGTCCACGGGGCGCAGGAGCAGCACGGAGGGCAGCGCGCCCCCGGCCGTCACGGGTGCACGGCGATACAGCCGCGCCAGCGCCACCGCGCTGAAGCCACCGGCCATCACCGTCCACCCGAGCGTGAAGAGGCCGAGCGCGGTCATGCCGCCCTCCCCATGCGCGTGCGGAAGTGCGCCATCCAGCGGATGAACGGGGAATGGAAGCGGCGGAAGTCCGCCACCTCGCCCATCGTGTCCAGCGTGTCCCGCCTCGACTCCAGCCGCGCGTAGAAGGGCGACGACTCCAGCAGGTGCGGTACGCCCACCACCTCGTTGCCCGTGTGCAGCTTCGACGGGACGCGCAGCCCCCAGCCCGTCAGGTTCGTGGGACGCGCCTCGGGGTTCGGGCCGCGCTCGCACACCACGCCATTCGCCCCCGCCACCATGCGCACCGGCGCCACGCCGTCCGGCAGGTGGTAGTCCACCACCGTGTGGTTCGCGTGGTGCGTGCGCGCCCAATGCCAGCCGGACAGCCGCGCGCCCAGCAGCTCCTGGCCGTGGTTCGTGTCGTGGTAGCCCATCCCCTCCGCCGTCACGCCCAGGGTGGACACCTCCAGCCGCGCCTCCGACCGGGGCGCCAGGGCCTGCCAGTAGTGCGGCAGGCCCGGCATGAGCTGCACCTCCGTGCCCCGCCCCGTCAGCGGACGCAACGTCAGGCTGGCGCGCACCGGACGGCCCCACGGCGCCGTCCCGTCATCCACCTCCATGCGCACCGTGCCATCCACCGCGTGCGTCAACGTGGAGCGGCCGATGCGCAGCCGCCCCGGCCCCTGCAACTCCACGCGCGGGTACTCGCTCAGCACCCACAACTTGCGCACACCCTGGTGGTAGAGCGCGAAGTTCACCGCGCTGTACGCCAGCGGATGGCCCCCACGTCGCGCCGCGACGGAGTAGCGCGGCGAGAACAACGACCCCAGCATGAAGATGCACACCGCGCTGTACGGCCCGGCGGTCACGTCCGCGTAGAACCAGCGGTACGCCCCCGCCAGGTCCGGCAGCGCGGGCAGCGCGCACGACTCCGCCGCGCCGGACAGGAGGTTCTGGGCGAGGACGGACTTCATGCGACCTCCCGCAGGTGCGCGGACGCCATCTGGGCCGCGAACCGGCCCGACAGCATCACCAGCGGCACCCCACCGCCCGGATGCGTGCCGCCGCCCGCGAAGAACAACCCCGGCGTGCCGCCCCGGATGCGCGGCCTGCGGAACGGACCGAAGCGGCCATGCGGCAGGAAGCCGTAGATGGAACCGCCCGGAGCCCCGCGCGCCGCCAGGTCCACCGGCGAGCGCTGCCCCACCACGCGCACGCGCCCCTTCAACGCCGGGTAGTGCCGGACGAGCTTCTCGAACATCTGCTCACGCACGCGCTCCGCGCTGGCTTCCCAATCACGCCGGGCCTGCTCCGCCCTGCCCTCCTCCAGCGGCATGGCCGGCGCGTTCACCATCACGAACAGCCCCGTGCGGCCCGGCGGCGCCATGCTCGAATCCGTGGCGGACGGGTTGCAGACATACACCGTGGGGTCCGTGGCGAGCTGACCCGCGAAGAGCTCATCGAACTCCTTCCGGTAGTCCCCGCCGAACATCACCGCGTGGTGCGGCACCGCCGTGCGCCCCTCCACCTCCAGGAGCAGCACGAAGCCGGACAGCGACAGCGGCTCCGACTCCCGGCGCAGCGACGCCAGCGGATCCGCGTTCACCACCACGCTGTCGAACACCTCCGCGACCGGCTCCACGCGGTAGCCCTCGGTGATGCGCTCGAAGCGCGCGCGCGTGTCCAGGTGCACCGTCACGCCCAGCCGCCGCACCGCCTGCCCCAGCGCCTCCACCAGCGCGCCAATGCCGCCGCGCACGTGGTGCACGCCATACGCATGCTCGATGTGCGGGATGAGCGCGAACGCCGCGCTGGACGCATACGGCGACCCGCCCGCGTAGGTGGCGAAGCGCCCCACGTACTGCCGCAGGTGGTGCGTCTGGAAGTGCTTCGCCGCCAGCGCGTGCAGCGTGTCCAGCTTCATCCCCGCCAGCATCGCGCCAATGCCCCTGCGCGCCACGCGCGCCATGAAGCCGGCCATGCCCTCGAAGGGGGCCTCCAGGTAGGGCTCGCCCGCCGCGCGCCAGATGGCCGCGGCCTCCGCGTAGAAGGAGCGCACGCCCTTGCGCTCGATGGGGCGCAGCTCCGCGGCGCTCTCCGCCATGCGCTCCAGGTCCTTGTACGCCGTGAAGCCGCACCCATCCGTGAAGTGGTAGGTGCACTGCGGCTCCAGCTCCGTGAACGGCGGCAGCAGATCCACCGCGCCCAGCTGCTCGAAGGTGCCGCGCACCAGCGCCGGCAACGTGAGCAGCGTGGGGCCCGTGTCCAGCGTGAGCCCCTCCACCGACACCGCCTGCGCCTTGCCGCCCAGCGACGGGCCGCCTTCGAACAGCGTCACCGCGTGGCCCTCCTTCGCCAGGAGGCCCGCGGCCGTCAGCCCACCAATGCCGCCGCCAATCACCGCCACGCGAGAGGCCTTCATCGCGAGCCTCCCGTGCCCGTGGGCAACAGCGGCGCCGGCGCGGACGGCAGGGCCAGGGGCGCCTCCGGCAGCGCGGCCCGGGGCCGAAGGAATACGGTCGCCGTCAGCTCCAGCTTGCGCCCCGTCGTCGTGTGGGCCCGGCCGCTGAACACGTCGTAGTCCCGCGCCTCGATGTCCCGCAGGATGTCGCCGTAGATGGCGCCCATCAGCCGCACCATGCGCTGGCTGCCAAAGCCGGTGAGGTAGCGCACGCCCGCCGCCGCCCGCGCGTAGTACGCCCGCGCGCGCTGGATTTGGAAGCGCATGAAGTCGCGCCACTTCGCGTCCACCCGCCCCGCGCGCAGGTCGTCCTCGGTGATGCCGAAGGCGCGCAGCTCCTCCGAGGGCAGGTACACCCGGCCGCGCTCCAGGTCCTCGCGCACGTCGCGCAGGATGTTGGTGAGCTGCATCGCGCGGCCCAGGTCCGCCGCCGGCTCCACCGCGCGAGCGTCCTCGCAGCCCAGCACCGGCGTCAGCATCAACCCGACCACGCCCGCGACGCGGTAGCAGTACAGGTCCAGCTCCTCCCACGTGTCGTAGCGCACCTTCGTCAGGTCCATCTCCATGCCGGAGATGAGGTCCTGGAAGGGCTGCTCCGGGATCCGGTAGTGGTGGATGGTGTGGCGCAGCGCCGCGAACTCGCTCGGATCCCACGGCGACGGCGCCTCCGCGGAGGGCTGGCGCGCGGACGGCGGGCCCAGCTCCTTCGAGGCCAGCTCCGGCAGCGGCAGGTACACCTCCGCCACGCGCTCGCGAGCCCGGGCCAGCCGCGTCGCCAGGGCCATGGGGGCTTCGCCCGGCAGCGCGCTCTCGCCCGCGTCCACCAGGTCATCCAGCCGCCGGCAGAAGGCATACAGCGCGAAGGCCGCCTTCCGCCGCTGTCCGAAGAGGAGGTACGACGCGAAGAAGAAGCTCTTGGCGTGGTGGCGCGTGACGACCCGCGCGCGCCGGTAGCCCCGCGCGATGAGCTCTGGAGAGGTGGTGGCGCTCATGCCGCCACCTCCACCGCCGGGGCGCCCGCGCGAGGCGACAGCGCCACACCCTGCTTCCGCGCCCACTCCGTCAGCCGCTCGGTGACGAGCCGCGCGGAGATGAGCACCGTGGGCAGGCCCGTGCCTGGCTGCGTGGAGGCGCCCACGAAGAAGAGGTTCTTCACGCGAGGGTCCACGTTGGCCGGACGGAAGGGGCCAATCTGGAAGAAGTTCTGCGCCAGCCCGAACGCGCTCCCGCGCGCCAGGTTGTACGTGCCCGCCCAGTCATCCGGGGTGAAGACGCGCTCCACTTCGATGTCCTTCTCCAGGTCCGGGTAGCCCAGCTCCGCCATGCGCTGGAACACCTTCGCGCGCACCTTGGGGCCCTCCACCCTCCAGTCCAGGTCCGCGTGCTGGTGCGGCACCGGCACCAGCACGTAGAGCGAGTCCTTCCCCTCCGGCGCCAGCGACGGGTCCGTGCGCGAGGGCACGTTGATGTAGAAGCTGGGGTCCTCCGGCACGCGGAAGCGCTGGAAGATGTCGTCGAACGAGCCCGCGTAGTCCCGGCCGAACATCACGTTGTGATGCAAGAGGCCCGGCACCTTCTTCTTCATGCCCAGGTAGAGCATGTAGCCGCTGGAGGTGAAGCGAAGCTTCTCCCCGCGCTTGAACGGCGCGTCCTTCGGGTCGAGCAGCTTCTCGTACGCGTACGGCAGGTCCGCGTTGCACAGCACGGCGTCCGCGGACACCACCTCGCCGCCCGCGAGCCGCACGCCCGTGGTGCGCCCGCCTTCGGTGAGGATGCGCTCCACGGACTGGCCGTAGTGCAGCATCACGCCCTCCTCTCGCGCCAGCCGCTCCAGCGCGAGCGGAATGGCATACAGGCCGCCCTTCGGGAACCAGATGCCCACGCCCAGCTCCGTGAAGGGCAACAGGCCATACACCGCGGGCGATTCAAAGGGAGACACGCCCAGGTACATGGTCTGGAACGTCATCGCCGCGCGCAGGCGGTCATCCTGGAAGTAGCGGCTGACGTCCGCGTACATGCGGCGGTGCGCGCGGGCCTTGAAGATCTTCGCCAGCACCCCGGGGGAGAAGTAGTCGCTCACGCCGTTGAAGTTGCGGCCCACGAAGTGGTCCAGGCTGATGCGGTACTGCTCACGGCCCTGCGCCATGAAGGCCAGGTAGCGCTGGAAGCTGCCCGGCTCCACGCGCTCCAGTTCGCGGCCCATGGTGCACAGCTCGGACGTGAAGGTGACGTCCGAGCCGTCGCGGAAGTGCACCCGGTAGTTCGGGTCGCACCGCACCAGCGTGAGGTAGTCCTCGATGCGGCGGCCCAGCGCGCGGAAGGTCTCCTCGAACACCTCCGGCATCAGCACGATGGTGGGGCCCACGTCCCACGTAAAGCCATCCACCTGGAGCTGGTTGCACCGGCCTCCCGGGCCGTGCGTCTTCTCGAAGACCTGGACGTCGAACCCCTGCCGCGCGAGCCTCGCCGCCGCATCGAGGACTACCT